>JBDSVW010000146.1:0-11731 GCA_039927015.1 Gemmatimonadaceae bacterium
CCTGCGGGCTTGCGCATTTAACGCTATGCGCGCATTAACTGTATACAATTTCGAGTACTTGTGTGAACGCCCGACGGGCCGTGTCCTGCGGGACGCGCGCCCGGCACCTTCTCATCTTTCGTGGAGACCGCTCATGGCGAGAGAATGTCTGAGTCGCCGAGTTGCAACGAGGCACTGCCGACGGTTCGTCGGCGGGTGGCTCGTGACACTTGGCATCCTGTCCGTGGCATGGTCCGGGACTGCCGCGGCGCAGGCCGGCGGCGTGGTCGCGGGAACCGTGGTCGATGCCCGGACGCTGCAAGGCGTGGCTGGCGCCCAGGTCGCAGTACAAGGTACGACGCTGGGTGCCCTTACCGACGGAAGCGGCGGATTCCGGATTCCCAACGTTCAGGGATCAGAGGTAACGCTGCAGGTGCGCCGCATTGGCTACAAGCCGACGAACGAAGTGGTGCGCGTGGGACGCAGCGACATCCGCATCACGCTCACCGAGCAAGTCGCGACGCTAGGTGAACTCGTGATCACCGGCACCGCCGAACCGGTGGAGAAACGCGCCATCGGCAACTCGGTGACCAAGGTGGATGCGGCGGCCGCGCAGGCCGTGGCCCCCGCGTCCAACATCTCGAGCCTCATCAACGGCCGCGCGCCCGGCGTCGTGCTCACCGGCGGTTCCGGTGCTGTCGGCTCGGGTCCGCGCATTCGGATTCGCGGCGCCGCGTCCCTGTCGCTCAGCGACCAGCCGCTCATCTATGTCGACGGGATCCGGATCGCCAACGACGTCTCGTCGGGACCCCAGTCGCAGTTCTTCAGCTCCGGCGTCATCTCACGCCTCAACGACATCGATCCCGAAACCATCGAGAGCATCGAGGTGATCAAGGGGCCGGCGGCGGCGACGCTGTACGGCACCGAGGCGAACAACGGTGTCATCCAGATCGTCACCAAGCGGGGGAAGATCGGCCGCCCGGTTTTCGGACTCGTCACGCGGCTGGGCAACAACTGGTTCCAGGGTGCGGAAGGCCGCATCGGACAGACCTACCGCCGCATGCCCGACGGCACCATCCAGTCATGGAATCCGGTTGCCATCGATCGGGCCGCCGGCAAGGAGCTGTTCCAGAACGGCCTGGTGCAGGCGTACAACATGAGTCTCAACGGCGGCAACGACGCTACCCGCTACAACTTCAGCGGCACCTACGACAACCAGAAGGGCATCGAACCCACGAACCACATGTGGCGCTGGACGGGAGGCGGCAACGTGTCGCTTTCGCCGTACAAGTCGCTCGACATCCAGGCGACGTTCAACACCACGCAGCAAGTGGTCAACGTCCCGCAGGAAGCGGGCGGTGGCATGTGGTTCTCCGCCTACTTCGGCCGGGCGCCAATCACGGACGCCGAGAAGCTGCGCCGAGGATACTTCTCGGCGCCGCCGGAGGCATTCTGGGGTGCGTTCAAGCAGTACCAGGAACTCAAGCGCACGATGGGATCGCTGCAGTTCAACCACCGCGCGGGCACGTGGCTCAACCAGCGACTGGTGGTGGGGAACGACCTCACCGGCGAGGACAACGTGAACCAGACCCAGCGCATGGGTCCGTTCTTCCGCCAGTTCTTCGGCAACCCGACCGACCAGAATGGCACGAAGTTCACACGCCGGCGCGAGCTGGCCGTGACGTCGGTGGACTACGCCGCGACGGTGAAGCAGGCGCTGTTCGGCCTGCAGACATCGACATCGTTCGGAGCACAGTACTTCAAGCGGTCCACGTACACGCTGGCGGCGCGCGGTGAAGGCTTCCCCGCCGGCGGACTGACGCTGGTGGATGCCGCCGCGACGACCTTCGGCGGCGAGGACTTCTTCGAGAACTCCACGCTCGGCTTCTACGGGCAGGAGCAGGTCAACCTCAACGACCGCATGTACCTCACGGCCGCGCTGCGCGTGGACAACAACAGCGCGTTCGGTGAGGACTTCTCGTGGACGACGTATCCGAAGATCGCCGGTACGTGGGTGATCAACGAGGAACCCTGGTTCAAGCTCGGCTGGATCAACCAGCTCAAGCTGCGCGCCGCGTACGGTGAGACGGGCCAGCAGCCGGCCGTGAACTCGGCGCTCCGCACGTACGTGGCCACCACCGGCGGCGACGGCACCTCGGCGGTGACCCCGTCGTCGTTAGGTAACCCGAACCTGAAGCCCGAGCGCGGGCAGGAGATCGAGTTCGGCTTTGATGGCGCGTTCGTCAACGAACGGGTGAGCGCCGACCTCACCTTCTACCGCCGAGACACGAAGGACGGCATCCTGTCGCAGGATGTGGCGCCGTCGTCTGGCTTCGCGGGTTCGCGCTTCATCAACATCGGTGGCATCCGCAGCTCCGGCGTGGAGCTGGCCAGCCGATGGAACGCGCTCAACCGGCGCTCGGTGAACGTCGACTTCGGCTTCAACCTCTCGCGCAACAACAACGAGGTGAGCGACCTCGGAGACCTCCCGCTCGCCACAGACGAAAACGGGACGAAGTTCATCCAGATCGGAGCGCAGCGGCACATCATCGGCAGGCCGGTCGCCTCCTGGTACGACTACAAGGTCGTGAAGGCGGACTTCGATCCGGTGACCAAGCGCGCCATCAACCAGCAGTGCGACAACGGCAAGGGTGGCATCACGCCGTGCCTCAATGCGCTCGGCCAGCCCATTGCCCCACGCGTCTACATTGGACGGCCCGATCCGAGTACGGAGGGTTCGTTCAACTCGTCGGTCACGCTCTATGGTGCGTGGCGCTTCTACGCGCAGTTCGACTTCAAGGCGGGCAACAAGACGCTCAACAACAACGACCGCGCCCGCTGCCAGGTGTTCGCGCAGTGTCTCGGTAACCTGGAGCCGGAGAAGTACGACCCGGTCTACGTGGCACAGATCCAGTCGTCCAACGTGCTGCGCCACTGGATCTACCAGGACGCCAGCTTCACGCGCCTGCGCGAAGTGTCGGTAGCCTACCAGATGTCCCCGCGCGCGGCGCAGCTGCTGCGGGCTCGCGGCGGGTCGCTGACGCTCTCGGGCCGCAACCTCGCCCTTTGGACCTCGTATGGGGGCACTGATCCTGAGAACTTCTTCACCGTGCAGCAGTTCGTGCGCCTGGAGCAGGCACAGGTACCGCCGCTGGCCCAGGTCATGTTTTCGCTCTCGCTCAACTACTGACCACTTCCGCCCGAACTCGTTAGGAGAGATTGCATGATGAACCATCGCTCTCGTTCCAGCGCGTGGCGGATCGCCCGTGCGGGTGTTGCGGCTACGGCCGCCATGCTCGGCAGTGGGGTCCTCACCGCTTGCAGTACACTACTCGAAGCGGACGCGCCAAGCCGCATCCTCGAATCCACCCTCTTGCAGCCAGCCAACGCATCGGTGCTCGTGGCCGGTGTGGTGGCAGACTTCGAATGCGCGCTGGGCAACTTCATCCTCACCGGCGGCACGCTGGCGGATGAGTTCTCCGACTCGCAGGCCAACGCGGCCACGTGGGACATCGACCGTCGCACGAGCGTGCCCGCCACGTCGCTGTACGCGACCGGAGGCTGCGGAGGATTCGGCGTCTACACCCCGCTGTCCACGGCCCGCTTCCAGGCGGACCAGGCGCTGCGCCTGCTCGACAAGTGGACCGACGCCGAGGTGCCGGGTCGCTCCGACCTTATCTCCCGGTCGGCCGCATTCGCCGGATACGCGTACCTGCTCATGGGCGAGCTGTTCTGCTCGGCCGCGTACGACCTGGGGCCCGAGTTGCAGCCGGCGGCCAGCTTCGCGCTCGCCGAGACGCGCTTCACGCGCGTGATCAGCACCGCCGGTGCACCTGCTGACTTACGGAACCTCGCACTGGTGGGACGGGCCCGGGCCCGGCTGAACCTCGGCAAGAAGGCGGAGGCGGCCGCCGACGCGGCGCTGGTGCCCGCCAACTTCGTCTACAGCGCCCGGACCTCGTCGGCCGCCGGACGGGCAGAGAATCGACTCTTCCGATTCAACAACACGAACGGCACCATCACGGTGGACTCCACGTTCCGCGGCGTGATGTATGCGGGGATGGCCGACCCGCGCGTGCCGGTGGTGGATGCGGGGCGCGGCGGCTCGCTCCCCACGGTGCGATTGTGGACGCAACAGAAGTACAAGTCGCTCACCGATCCCATTCCGATCGCCACGTGGCGCGAGGCGCTGCTCATTCAGGCCGAAGTGGCCGGTGGACAGACCGCCGTCAACATCATCAACCAGCTGCACACGCGCGTCGGACTTCCGCCGTTCCAGAGCACGTCGGAACCGGTGATCCAGGCGCAGGTGCAGGAGGAGCGCCGCCGCGAGCTCTTCGCCGAGGGCCACCGTTTGTACGACACGATCCGCTTCAACGTGCCATTGAAGCCAGCCGTGGGCGCTCCGTTCCCGAACGGCGGCGGAACGTACGGTGCGAACAAGTGCCTGCCGCTGCCGGACGTCGAACGACTGAACAATCCCGGCATTCGCGGCTAGATGCCGGGAGTCGGTACGAGGCCGTAGAAAGCCTCTGTGTGCCCCGGCGCGAGTTCCTCGCACCGGGGCACACAGCATGCACCCCATCGCAGAGTCGTCAATGAGATGCCCCGATCGAATCACGCGGACCATGCTGCTGGCGGGTCTGGCACTCCTGGCTCCGGCCATGGCCTGCTCCAGGGCCGAACGCGACATCCCGGCGGACCAGCGCTACGCGGCGGTCGCCGAGGCGCTCACGCGATTCATCGAGCGCGAGATGCGCGACAAGGGCATACCAGCCCTGTCGATCGCGCTGGTGGATGACCAGCGCATCGTCTGGTCGCGCGGGTTCGGCTTCGAGGACAAGGAGCGCACGCGTCCGGCCACGGCACAAACGGTCTATCGGGTAGGCTCGGTGTCGAAGCTGTTCACGGATATCGGCGTGATGCAGCTGGTGGAACGCGGCGAGATAAGTCTCGATGCGCCCGTGCAGCGCTACCTGCCGGAGTTCACGCCGCGCAACGCCTCGGGGAATGACATCACGCTGCGACAGATGATGTCGCATTTTGCTGGACTGGTGCGGGAGCCCCCCGCGGGGCACTACTTCGATGACAGCGGCACCTCACTCAAGGACATGGTGGCGTCGCTCAACACGACGTCGCTGGTCTACGCGCCGGAGACCACGAGGAAGTACTCCAACGCCGCGATCGGGACGGTCGGCTACCTCCTGGAGCAGCGCAGTGGCACGCCGTTCGACGAGTATCTCAAGCGTGCCGTGCTCGATTCGCTGGGCATGCGTTCCAGTGCGTTCGAGCCCGAGCCGGCCCTCATGCAGCACCTGGCCGACGGCCTGATGTGGACGCAACACGGGCGCACGTTCGACGCGCCGAATTTTCAGCTAGGCATGTCACCGGCTGGCAGCATGTACAGCACCATGCCCGACTTGGCGCGCTTCATGAGCGCGCTCTTCGCCGGCGGACGAGGCGCGAATGGCAGCGTGCTCCAGCCGTCCACACTCGAGATGATGTGGAAGCCGCAGTTCGCTGCCGATGGTGCGCGTCAAGGGGCCGGTCTGGGGTTCGCGATCGGGGAGCTCGAGGGACAGCGCTCCATAGGCCATGGCGGCGCGATTTATGGCTTCGCCACGCAACTCGTGGCCCTGCCCGACGCGAAACTGGGAGTCGCCGTGAGCGCATCGCGCGACGGCATGAATGCACTCACCAGCCGAATAGCGGACGAGTCTCTTCGGCTCATGCTCGCCGCGCGGGCTGGACAACCGCTTGCGTTTCCCGACACCACGTCGGCGCCGTCGCGAGCGCTGGCCGGCCGATTCGCGGGCAGCTACGGGCAGGGCGATTCGCTGGTGGAGATCGTGGTGCGCGATTCGGTGGCGACATTGCACGCGGGCTTCATCGACCATCAGCTCGGCCTACGCCGGTTGCGCGGCGACACGCTGATTGCCGACGACGGCATGTCGTACGGCACGCGGGTCTGGCTGGCGGGGGAGGACCTCATGCTCGACGGCCGTCGCCTGGGTAAACGCCCCGCAGCAGTCGAGCTTCCGCCGTCGCTCCCCGCTGCGTGGCGCGGCCTGGTGGGGGAATACGGCTGGGATCACAACGTACTCTACATTCTCGAGCGCCACGGTCGCCTCACGGCACTGATCGAGTGGTTCTTCGAGTATCCGCTCACCCGTATCTCGGACAACGAGTACGCCTTCCCCGGGAACGGACTCTATGCCGGCGAGCGGCTGATCTTCGCGCGTGACGCGTCGGGACGTGCCACCCAGGTGGAGGCGGCGAGCGTCGTGTTCACGCGCCGCAACTGGGTCGGGGAGGATGGCGGCGTGTACCGCATCGAGCCCGTGCGACCCGTGGACGTGCTGCGCCGCGATGCGCTGGCCGCGACTCCTCCCGCGGAATCCGGTGACTTCCTTCCGTCGGACCTGGTGGAACTTGTGAGTCTCGACTCCACCATTCGCCTCGACGTGCGCTATGCCACGGATCGCAACTTCCTCAGCGTGCCCGTCTACACGCAGGCACGTGCCTTCCTGCAGCGGCCGGCGGCGGAGGCGCTGGTGCGCGCGCACCGCACGCTCGCCACGTTAGGCTTCGGCCTGCTGATCCACGATGGCTATCGCCCGTGGTACGTCACGAAGATGTTCTGGGACGGCACGCCGCCCGACAAGCACCAGTTCGTGGCCGATCCGTCGCAGGGGTCGCGGCACAACCGCGGGGCCGCGGTGGACCTGACGATGTACGACCTTCGCACGGGCGAGGCCGTGGTGACGACCGGGGGCTACGACGAGATGTCGGATCGCTCGTACCCCGAGTATCCCGGCGGCTCCTCACGTCAGCGGGCGCTGCGCGAGATCCTGCGCAACGCGATGGAGCGGGAAGGCTTCGCTGTGTACGAAGCGGAGTGGTGGCACTTCGATTTCGGCGCGTGGCGGAAGTACCGCATCGGCAACCAGCGCTTCGAGGAGTTCAGCCCGAAGCGCTGATGGCCGGCGGGTCGCGCTGGAACACGACCCGCGGAGGCACGCTAGAAGGCGATCATCTGGGTGAACTTCATGATGATCGCGCGTCCGGGGATGGGGCTGTCCGGGGTGAGGATGCGCTGGTCGTTGTAGACGATGAACAGGTCGCTCAACGGGTGGTGGATGAGGTTGAAGCGCACGTTGGCGTTGAACGCCTTGGTGGTCGGGTCGAACTGCGACAGGGCGTTGAGGAACATGTTCGTGGTGAACGAATAGTTCGCGCGCAGCGTGTAGAGGCTGTTCGTGAACTTCGCCTGCGGCAGGTCGAGCTCCGCTTCCGTGCGCTGCACGCCAAACGTGGCCTTGAAGCGGTAGCTGGGCCGCACGGTGACGCTTCCGTTCACCGTGCGCTGCGTGCCCGTGTACAGCCCGCCCCAGATGACGCGCACGTCGGAGGAGAGCAGGCGGCTCTGGTCACTGGTGCCGTAGAGCTGCCAGGTGGACCAGCCGTAGCCGCCAGCAGGAATCGGGGCCGCCATTTTCGGGTTCGGCTTGAAGGGCCGCTCTAGCCGGTTGTACATCGGGTTGGCCGAGATTTCGAACACGGCCCCGTTGTTGAAGAACCACGAGTTGCCGCTGTGCAGGTTCTTGGAGTTGATGCGCCCGTCGAGTCCCTCCTGATAGTCCCATCCGATATGCGGGTGCAACTCGCGGATGCCGTGCTCGCGCAGCCATGGTGAACGCGGACGGATGCCCGTCTCGAGCAGGTACTTCCGGTTGTCCACGCGCCGGTAGTAGCCCAGCTCGTTCCGGAAGCCAGGCCCCAGCTGCATGGCACCCGTCTTCACGTGGAAGAAATTGCCATCGTGATTGATGGTCGAGCGCCAGGCGTAGTCTCCCTTGGTGATGCCGGGAGTCTCCGTGCGGACGACGTAGGAGTTCCAGTCGAAGTTGCCCGGCAGGCGCAAATTCTTGTCCACACCGTAGACCCGATTCTGGTACTCGGGACCGTTCGTATGGGTGCGCTGCATGATGAACAGTCCGAGGTCGTTGCCCACGCGACCCAGGTTCTGCCGGAGCCGGAAGACGGTGGAGTTCACCGCCGGCGACGTGCTCGTGCCCCGCTCCTGGACGCTCATCAGCCCAACGCGCATGCTCTCACTGAACTTGCCCGTCAGGCGCAAACCGCCGTCGATGGAGGTCGGCTCGCCCGCCGCATTGAGGCCTACACGGCGGGAGAAGAAGAGGAGGTTGTCCTCGTCGGGCGTGGGCGTCGGATTCACCCGGTTGTTGCGCGCGGCATCGCCCACATAAAAAATGCCGGAGTTCTCGAGAAAGAAGTCACGCTTCTCGGGAAGGAAGAGCGAGAACTGGGTGAGGTTTACCTGCTGCTCGTCCGCCTCGGCCTGCCCGAAGTCGGGATGAATGGTGGCGTCGAGAGTGAGCCCGGACGTGATGGCGGCGCGGAGGTCCACGCCGACGTCTACTGCACTCCGGTAGCCGGGCGAGGGCACCGCGGTCGTGCCGAGGGGGCGGACCGTGTGCTCGGCGATGTATGGCTTGATGCGCAGGTCACGGCCCGCGCTGCCCGTGCGAAGTCCGGTCAGGTCACCGGCGAGCGACACGCGATTGAGATTGTACGAGCGCGGAACCGGCGACCAGAAATCCACCTCGTTCCGGTGGCGCATGCGGCGCGAGAAGTTCACCCCCCACACAGGGTCTGCCGAGGCGTCAAAGCGGAGCGCCCGAAACGGGATGCGAATCTCAGCCGTCCATCCATCGCCGGCGCGGCGCGTCTTCACGTCCCACACCGCATCCCAGCTCTGGTTGACTTCGCGCCCCTCGAGCGCGACCTGGCGATCGTGCCGCGCCCCTTCGGGGTTGGTGCTGAACACGTAGCCGTTGCGTCGATCGCCAAACGTGTCGAGCAGGAGTTCGAAGGTGTCCTGATCCTCTTCCTTGAAGTCCTTCTTGATGTCGTTGACGATGAGGTTCTGCGGATCGCGGTCGTGCATGTAGGCCGCGACGTAGAGGTTGTCGTTGTCGAACGCGATCCAGACCTCCGTCTTCTCCGTGGCGGGCTGACCGGTGAACGGCTCGCTCTGCACGAAGTCCGTGGCGGGACGCGGGGACTTCCAGACGGATTCATCGAGCACGCCATCCACACGGATGGGACCCCCCGCTGGCATCGCGCGCACTTCGCGTCGGTCGCTCGTGCCGCCACGACCCGACGCCTTGCGACCGCTGCGAGTGGAGTCGGGGCTGGCGCCCACGGCCTGCTGCGCCCCGAGGGGGGCGAGGGAGCCGACGAGCGGTGCGGCAACAAGTAGAACCAGCGCGCGAAAGGGAGCGCGCGAATTTGAGAGCCTCATGACGTGCGTAATCCGTGACGTGGGAATTGTCGTGATAACGCACGCCCGAGGGTGGACGCTGGATTACGGTTGTGGCGAACGCAGCCGCGGGCCCGGCGAGAGGTTTTCTGTCAGGTAGCGCGTCAGCAGGTCGTATAGATGGAGCGAGGTGCCTTCTCCCTCGAAGATGCCGTGCGAGCGATTGGGATAGACCATGAGCGAGAAGGGGCGGCGGGCGGCGACCAGGACATTCACCAGCTGTTCGGTGCCCTGATAGTGGACGTTGTCGTCCCCTGAGCCGTGCACCAGCAGGAGCTTGCCGCGCAGCTGCGAGGCGAAGGTCACCGGCGATCCCAGCCGGTAGTCCTCCGCGTTCACCTGCGGCAGTCCCATGTAGCGCTCCTGATAGATCGTGTCGTAGTTCCGCATGTCCGGCACAGGCGCCACCGACATGCCCACCTGGTAGAGCGCGGGATACCGGAAGAGCAGGTTGAGGGTACTCGACCCGCCGCCGCTCCATCCCCACACGCCCACCCGCGTTTCATCGAGATACGGGTGCTGGGCGAGCAGCGCCGTGACTCCAGCCGCCTGATCGTGGCTCGTGAGGCGGCCTAGCTGCCGGTACGCCGACTTGCGCCACGCGCGACCGCGCGGCGCCGGCGTGCCCCGGTTGTCGAGCGAGGCGACGATGTAGCCGCGCTGCGTGAGCATCAGGTGCCAGAGGTAGCCGCGGCTTCCCCAGCGGTCGGTGACGGTCTGGGCCGCCGGCTCTCCGTAGACGTGGAAGAGCACCGGGTACTTGCGAGTGGAGTCGAAACCGGGCGGCCGCATGAGATAGCCATCGAGATCGATGCCATCAGCCGTGCGGATGCGGAAGAACTCCTGAGTCCCCTGCGCGAGCGCGCTCACGCGGGCACGCAGCGAGTCGTTGGTGACGAAGGTGCGAAGTCGCGCGTGCCCCGGCAGCGCCACGAGATCGGTCACTGGGGGACGGCCAAAAGACGAAACGGTGTGAAACGCGAACCGGCCGCTCGGCGCGACTTCATAGTCGTGCCACCCCGGTGATGTGGCAGGCGTCAGGCGCTCTGGCGGCTTCCGTCCATGGAGGAAGGCACGAAAGAGGTAGCGTTGGCCAGGATTCTCCGGGGAGGCGATGAAGTACACCACGCGCTCCACGGTATCGATGCGCGCGACGCTGATGACGTCGTATGGGTCGGGCGTGACGAGCCGGGGCGCGCTGCCGTCGCGTGACGCGACGTACAGGTGTCGCCAGCCATCGCGCTCGCTTAACCACGTGAAGCGCCGCCCCCCGTCGAACCAGCGCAGGTCGTCCACCACGTCCACCCAGGCGGAGTCGCGCTCGCTCAGCAGCATGGTCACCGCTCCCGACGCGGCGTTGCCCAGCACGAGGTCGAGTGTGTTCTGTTCGCGGTTGAGTCGCTGCAGCACCACTTCACGCGAGTTGGCCGCCCATTCCATGCGCGCGATGTAGATGTTGCGCGGGTCCCCCTCGACATTGAACCAGCGCGTGCTGCCTCCGTCGCTCGCCACGACCCCCACGCGCACCGCCGAGTTGGTCGTGCCGGCTTTCGGGTACTGGATGGGGATGGTGAAGGAGTAGAGCGAATCGGTGTCGTTGATGAGGAGGAAGTCGCGGATGCCGCTCGCGTCCAGCTGCCAGTACGCGATGCGGGTGCCGTCGGGACTCCAGCGGAAGGCGTCGCGCAGCGAGAGCTCCTCCTCGTACACCCAGTCGGTCGTGCCATTGATGATCGTGCGCGAGCCGTCACTCGTCAGGCGGGTGATGGCGCCGTCGGCGACGCGCTCCACGTACAGGTTGTTCTCCCGCACGTACGCCACCCGTCCGCCGTCAGGGGAGAATCTGGCGAACATCAGCGAACTGGCGGGGGCGTCGCCGCCCAGCTTGCGCAGCCGCTGACTGTCACGGTCGTAGAGCCAGTAATCTCCGCGCGTGTTGTCGCGCCAGACACGCGCGGTGTTGGTGAAGATCAGCAGGCGGCGCTCGTCGGCGGACCAGGAGTAGTCTTCGATGTCCAGCGGTGTCGTGGCCCCCGCCGGCACCAACGACGAGGCGGCAACCAGCAGCTCCCGTCGTCCGGTGCGGGCATCGTGTTGCACGATGTCGGTGCCGGCGCCCGCGTTAGGCTCGAGGGTGGTGTAGGTGAGTCCGTCGGCCAGCCATCGCGCCGCCTGCAGCGGCTGGGTCGCGAACTCGCGGGTGCCGAAGATCCGGTCCACATCGAGAACGCGCTGGTCGCCCGCCTGTGCCGAGGCCTGCGCCTGCGCTGTCGCCTGCGCTGTCGCCTGCGCTGTCGCCTGCGCTGTCGCCTGCGCTGTCGCCTGCGCCGGCAGGTAGGTGACGGCGGCCAGGGCGACACGCGCCAGGCCGAGGACGCGAGAGAGGGAGCGTGACATCGTCGGGAG
>JBDSVW010000147.1:0-3034 GCA_039927015.1 Gemmatimonadaceae bacterium
CTGGCGGTGGTGTCCGTCGCGGCCCGCGACACGGCCTTCGATCACGGTGCCCGCCTGATTGCCCTCGCGGGCGTTTCCACGCCCAGCTACCTGCTGGGGTACCTGCTGATGCTCGTGTTCGCCGTCGGCCTGGGACTCCTGCCGGTGTCAGGATCGGGAAGCGTGCGCCACCTCGTCCTCCCCGCGCTCACCCTCGCGCTCGGCGGCGCGTCCAGCGTCACGCGACTGCTCAGGGCCAACCTGCTCGACGAGATGGGCACCGACTACGTGCGAACCGCGCGCGCCAAGGGGCTCTCGCCCCTGCCCGTCCTCCTGCGCCATGCGCTGCGCAATGCCCTCAACCCGCTCGTCACCGTAAGCGCCCTGCGGTTCGGACGGCTGCTCGGCGAGGCTGTCATCGTGGAGACCATCTTCGCGTGGCCAGGCATCGGCCGCTGGATGGTGGAGTCCATCTACGACCGCGACTATCCCGCCATTCAGGGATTCGTGCTGTACATCGCGACAGTCTTCGTCATCATCAACGTCGTGGTCGACCTCTCGTACCGTGTGCTCGATCCGCGCGTCCGCCTCGGGCGACCCACCTCATCGCGGGCATGAGGCGTCGCGCGTTCTCGCGCCGGTCCACGGTCGTCGGGACCGTGATCGTGGTCGCGTTAGGCGTGGTCGCCCTGCTCGCACCATGGATCGCACCACACGACCCCACGCTGGTGGACGCGGCCCGCGGCTTCGCGGCGCCCAGCACTTCGCACTGGCTCGGCACCGACAACCTCGGGCGCGACCTGCTCAGCCGTCTCATCTTCGGCGCGCGATGGTCGCTCGGCCTCGTGCTGGTGGCCACGCTGCTCATCATGTCACTCGGGATCGCCGTGGGCGTCGTCGCCGGCTACCTCGGCGGCATCGTGGACGACGTCCTCATGCGCATCGTGGACACGATTCTCAGCGTGCCATCGCTGCTGCTCGGACTCGCCATCGTCGGCACCCTCGGTCCGGGGCTCGGCAGCGTCATGATCGGGTTGGCGAGCATCTGGTGGGTCGGCTACGCGCGCGTCGTGCGGGGCGTGGTGCTGTCGCTCCGCTCGCGCGACTTTGTGGACGCTGCGCGAGCGCTCGGTGCCACCGACACTCGCATCGTGCTGCGCCACATTCTGCCCGGTATTCTGCCGGCCGTCGCGGTGCTGGCCTCCCTTGAGATGGGGGAGTTGGTGCTGGCCATTTCGGGCCTCAGCTTCCTCGGGCTGGGCGCGCAACCACCCACGCCGGAGTGGGGCGCGATGCTCAACGACGGTCGCAACTTCTTCTTCACGGCCCCTCAGCTCATGCTGTATCCCGGACTCGTCATCAGCGTCGCCGTGCTCGGCTTCAACCTGCTGGGTGACGGCCTGCGCGACGCGCTGGACCCCGCGGACGCCTCCCGCCTCGAAGGAGTCGGCACATGAAGCAGCTGCAACACGCAGCGTGGGCCGTCCTGCTGTCGGGCACCATCGCATGCGGCGGCGCACCCCCGGGCGAGCGGAGCCGTGACCGCGCACTCGTGGTGGCCGCCCCCGGCGACGGATACGGACTGGGAGGCGACGCGCAACTCGGCATTTATCCCGTCAACGCCAACATCTTCGAGACCCTGGTGCGGCTGACGGCTGAGTTCAGGCCCGAGCCGCTCCTCGCCACCCGGTGGGAATTGGTGGAACCCAACACATGGCGCTTCCACCTGCGCGGCGGCGTACGCTTCCACAACGGAACGCTGCTCACCGCCGAGTCGGTCCGCTGGTCCATGGAACGCATGGCACTGCGCCGGCCGGGAGCCACCGGCATCGCGCCGGGCTCCACCGTCGTGGTAGATGACAGCACGATCGATATCACGCCCGTGTTCCCTAACCGTCGTTTGCCGGAGCAACTCGTTCATCCGGTGTACGCGATCATGGCAGCCGGCAGCGATCCGGAGCGCCATCCCGTCGGCAGCGGTCCGTTCGAGTTCGTGGCGTACCGGCCAGCGGAGCAGATCACCGTCCGCCGATTCGATCGGTACTGGGGCGGGCCGGCAATTCTTCCCGGCATCGTCTTTCGCTTCGTGCCCGATCCTGCCACCCGCGTGCTCTCGCTGCGGTCAGGCGAAGTGGACGTGGTGATGGATTTTCCGCGCGAGGTGGAGGATTCACTCGTGGTGCGCTCACCCGTGGGCGGCTACGAGACGCTCTATGCCACGCTGCACGGTGTGGCGCCGTACGACCTGGCTGCCGAGCGCGCTATCCGCCGAGCCGTGGCCGCAGCGGTCGATCGCGAGCGCATCGCGCGCGACGTGTGGCGCGGTGCGGCGGATCCGACGCCGACCGTCGTTCCTGCGGCGGCGCTCGGCCGCTGGTCGGGCCTCATTCGTGGGGCGAGACACGACCCGGCAGCTGCACGGGCCATTCTCGACTCCGCCGGATGGCGCGTCGGCAGAGATGGCGTTCGCGTGCGCAATGGTCGCCGGCTGGAGCTCACGCTGGTAGTGGGATTCCCCAATCCGACGATCCATCGACCCATGCCAGAACTCGTGCAGAGCGCGATGCGGGCAATCGGCATCGAGATAGACATCCAGCAGGTGCCCGATGATGCCGCGTGGCAGGCGCGCGTGTCTGCGGGCACGGGCGACCTGTGGGCGGAGGCGGGAGGACAGAACGACGCGAATCCCTGCTTTCTCGCCCAGTTGCTCTTCTATTCGGGCGAACGATTGCGGCCCTCGGGCTACGCACGGCTCTTTGCGCCGGGACCGCAGCTTGACCGGTACATCGACGCGTGCCGGCAGGGCACGTCGCGTGATGATGTCGAGCGGAATGCCGCCAAGGCCGAGCGCGTGCTGGTGGACGAGGAATTCATCGTCATTCCGCTGGCGGCGACACGGCGGGTGTGGGGCGTGGCGCCCGCGTCCAGCACTTCGAGCCGCATCCATCGAGCCTGAGCCAGCACTGGGATCGCGTTTCCCTTCGCTAGGCGCGGCGCGAGACACGAAAAAACCGGTGCATCTTTTCGCCTTGCTCAGGTGTTTCACCGTATCTAG
>JBDSVW010000148.1:0-2544 GCA_039927015.1 Gemmatimonadaceae bacterium
AGCAACCATCGAGGCGCTCCCGTGCGTGGACCGCCGGCGCCGTGGCGCCCGGTGCGGCCGGCCACGTCAGCGGGAGTTGCCCTGCAGCGTCGAGAAACGGCCGCGCTGGTCGTACGGTCGCGTGTAATCACCAATGGGAGACGCCACGGAGATCTCGCCAATGACGTGATACTCCACCGTGCCCGTCTGTTGTAGCGCGCGCCCAGCCGCGCCCACCCCCCGATACGTGAAGGTCAGTGGCAGCCGCACCTCGGTCGTCGCCTTCTCATCCACGGCGAACTTGCTGGTGTACGCTCCCTCGCCGAACTCGGTGGAGTCCACCATGACCTTGTACGTCACGCGGGTGCCCTCCAGCCGGAAACGGTTGGGGTTATACACGTCGAGAATGATCTCGAGGGAGCCGCCGCTGACACCCAATCCCGTGATGCGCGCATCCTTGAACGTCACCAGCGGTTCCTGGAACGACGCCCGGCCCAACGACGCGCACGCTCCCACGACCAGCACCAGCAGCATCCCTAACGACCACTTGACTTTGTTCACGCGTCCTCCGGTGTGTTGTGCGCGGCATCGGCGCCGCGTTCCATCTTTTGCTTGAGGTCCGCCCACCACTGCAGCCGCTTGGCGATGTCGCGCTCGAAGCCGTAGGCGCCGGGCTCGTACAAGACGGTGCCGCGAAGCCGATCGGGCAGGTACTCCTGCGGCGCGTAGCCCTCCGGCACCGCGTGCGCGTACTGATACCCCTTGCCGTATCCCAGTTCCTTCATCAGACGGGTGGGGGCGTTGCGGATGTGGAGCGGCACCGGCTCGGCCGGATGCGCGCGCGCGAGGTCGAGCGCGGCCTTCCATGCCTCGTAGACGCGATTCGATTTCGGCGCGGTCGCCAGGTAGACGGCCGCTTCGGCGAGCGCGAGTTCACCCTCAGGCGAACCGAGCATGTGAAAGGTGTCTCGGGCAGCCAGCGCCACGCCCAGCGCCTGCGGATCGGCCAGGCCCACGTCCTCCGAGGCGAAGCGCACGGTCCGGCGGGCGATGTACATGGGATCCTCGCCGCCAATGAGCATGCGCGCCAGCCAGTACAGCGCCCCCTGGGGATCGCTGCCCCGCAGCGCCTTGTGGTAGGCCGAGATGAGATTGTAGTGCTCCTCGCCCGACTTGTCGTAGCGCGCGGTCCGCAGCTGCAACGCGTCGCGCATCGCGGCCACGTCGATGGTGCCGGCGGCGCCGGCGTGCAGCGCCGCCGCCTCCAGCACGTTGAGCGCGCGGCGTGCATCGCCGTCGGCCTCCCGGGCCAGCCAGGCGATGGCATCGGGCGACGCCGTCACGCCCGACTTTCCCAGTCCGCGCTCCGGATCGACCAGCGCGCACCCGAGCAGCGAGGCGAGTGCCGCCTCGCCTAACGCCTCCAGCACCACCACGCGGGCACGCGACAGGAGGGCGCCATTCAGCTCGAACGAGGGATTCTCGGTCGTCGCGCCGATGAGCGTGACGATGCCCCGCTCCACCGCCGGCAGGAAGGCGTCCTGCTGCGCGCGATTGAACCGATGGATCTCATCAACGAACAGCACGGTTCCACGGCCGAGGGCGAGGCGATCCTCGGCTTCGGCGATGATCTCGCGCACGCGGGGCACGCCCTCCGTGACCGCAGAGAAGGGCACGAACGCCCGGTCCGTGTAGCGCGCGATCAGCAGCCCCAGCGTGGTCTTGCCCGTGCCGGGGGGGCCCCAGAAGATCATGGAGCCGACGCGCCCCGTCTCGATCACCTCGCGCAACGGCTTCCCAGCGCCCAGCAGGTGCTCCTGTCCCACGAATTCGTCGAGCGAGCGGGGACGCATGCGCGCGGCCAGGG
Source organism: Gemmatimonadaceae bacterium (assembly GCA_039927015.1). GTDB lineage: Bacteria > Gemmatimonadota > Gemmatimonadetes > Gemmatimonadales > Gemmatimonadaceae > SCN-70-22. The sequence goes on from JBDSVW010000148.1 coordinate 1,847, forward strand.
GCTGTGCGTCAGGGGGAGGCGCGAACAGCGAGGGATCCGCCGCCCCGCGACGCTTCGCGCTCATGCGCCCTCCCGCGTCGCGACGACCTCGAGCCCCAAACGTTGCACAGCATCGTCCACCGCCTCCAGCATGGCGGGCGCATCGGGGAACTCGCCTCGCTCCAGGCGCCAACTGCGCGTGCGCAGCCGCGGCAGGCGGCGCAGTCCCTTGCCCTGCAGCAGGTAGAGCCAGCGATCACTGCGGGCAAATACGAACAGGTCGAGGTTCGGCGTCAGCGAGAGCTGGTCGTCGGGCCCGAAGATCGTAAACTCCAGGCCGGCGTAGGTCGCGAGCGCCTTCTTCAGCCGGGCCACCATGTCGCGCACGTCGAACAACGAAAGATCCTCGCCGCGCCACCGACGACCCGTACGATAATCGTCCACTTCGAGCGTCACCGCCGGGGGCATGTGCTCCGCAAGCGCGACATACAGTTCCACCGCACGGTCGGCGTTGGCCAGCACGTGCGCCTCGCAGATACCACCGCGCTCGGTGAAGACGAAACCGTCCACGTCCCCCCGGAAGTGACGACCGAGGTGCGCTTCCTGATGCGGCCCGCGAATGAACATCGCCTCAGCCCTCCCTTGTACTGATGGCCACGGCCCGCTCCAGCAGCCGCGTCCGCTCGTTGAGCGATGGATCGTCCAGCACCTCGTCGCGC
>JBDSVW010000149.1:0-37771 GCA_039927015.1 Gemmatimonadaceae bacterium
CCCGGCGTGCGGTATCGGGCGGCGGGCGGAGCGACACCGCCCTGAAGGAGGTTTGTCACGTCGTAGCCCGGGTCGATGCGCAAGACCCGGCGCGCCATGATGCCCGACATCACCCCGAAGAACATCAGCGCCGTCACCGTCGTCACCTGCAACGCGACGAGGGCGCCGGCGAGCCGTCCGTCCCGACGCGAGCCCGAGCGCGCACTCCCGTCCTGCATCACCTCGCGCACGTTGATGCGAATCGCGCGCCGTGAGACTACGCTCCCGAGCACCACAATCGCGAGCGTCACGAACCCCCCGGCACCGAACAACGTCACGTGGTCCATCTGCCAGACCCACCAGAAGGCCAGGTTCCCCTCCATGTTGGCACGCGTCCACTGCGTGATGGCGTCCAGGCCCCAGGCGGCACCCGCCGTGCCGACGATGCCGCCCGCCACACACAGGATCACGCTCTCCCACATGCCCTGCATGACCAGTCGCCCCGTGGACGCGCCCAGCGCGAGACGCACCGCGGTTTCCCGCAACCGCTCGTTCACGCGTGCCAGCAGCAGGTTGGTGACGTTGACGAGCGCCAGGAGCAGGATGAGCGCCGCGAGCCCGTTGAGCACGGTGAAGACTAACGTACGCTCCTCTCCAAACTGGACGGAGGGGAACGACTCGACGCTCGCTTCCACCGTGCGCGCCGCACGCGAGGTGTCCCGCGCCGCGAGCGCCCGCCGCAGCAACGGCGTCACCTCCGCCTCGGCCTGGGCGTGCGTCACGCCCGGCGCGAGCCGCCCCGCCAGGCGCAACGACTGGACGCCAGCCTCCGTGGAAGCGACACCGCTGCCGGGCAACGGAATCCATGCCTCGCTCGCCACGGGAAAGCCGAAGCCCTCGGGCATCACACCCACCACGCGGGCACTGGCATCGTTGATGGTGACAAGCTGGTCCAGCAGTGCGCGATCGGCACCGAAGAGCACCTCCCACGTGCGGTGGGAAAGCACGATCACAGGCTCGGCGTCCGGGGCGGCGTCTGCCGCTACCAGCGGCCGGCCCAGCAGTGCAGGTGTGCGGGCGATGCTGAAGAGCACGGGGTCGGCGATGGTGGCATCCACCATGCGGCGGTCACCCTCGCGCCCCACCAGCACTTCGCGACCCGTGTATCCTCCCACGTCACGCAGCGTGCGCGACGAGGCACGCAGGCCCGCCACGTCGGCCGCATCGACTTCCCCTCGCCGTCCCTCGATCACCTGGTCAATGCGAACGACGCGCGCGCCCTCGCCTAACGGCAGCGGTCGCATCATCGCCGTGTACAGGAACGAGAAGGTGAAGGTGCTCAGCCCCAGCCCGCCCGCCAGCACCAGCACCGTCAACAGCGTGAAGCCCGGACTGCGGAGCAGCAACCGGAAGGCGTATCGGATGTCCTGGGCGTAGATCATGTGAACGCGACGCTCGGTGGTGTGCTCGTGATCGAACAAATGTGACCGACCGCATGGTGACAGCGTACGGGGGCTGCATACCTCGGTTTCACCCTATGCGCGGCGCCGCTGGTGCGAGGGCGAGGGCCCGCCCCCTCCTCTCCCGGCCCTCGCCTCACCGCGTTCGTCTTCGCATCTTCCCTCCTCGTACCCATCGCGCCCTGCCGCCGTGGGCGACGTGCGCGTCATGCGCCCAGTGCCCCGGCACGATCGCCCCGCGGTTCTCTCCTCCCCGCTTCCCCAATCGTCATGCCTGTCGTGCCCCGCCTCCGCCTGATCCTCCGCTGCGTCGCGCTCGCCGTGACCGTGGCCCCAGTCGCGCTCTCCGCCCAGGCACGGCCGCGCGCGGGCGAGGTTCCGGCGGCGATGGCCGCCGTCCGCGAAGCCGACCTCAAGCGCGACCTGTTCGCCATGGCATCCGATGCCATGCGAGGCCGCGAGGGCGGCACCCTCGACGAGATGCGCGCCTCCATATGGGTCGCCCAGCAATACCGGCAGATCGGGTTGCAGCCGCTGGGTGAGGACGGGACCTACTTCCAGTGGTTCAACATCGTCCGCACGCGCATCTCGACCACGTCCAGCCGCGTGACCATCGCGGGCAATCCGATGACCGTGTTTGGCGACATCATCCCGCTAGGCGTCGTGCCAGCCGAACTCTCCGCCCCGGTCGTGTGGCTGGCAGATGCGTCCGATTCCAGCGTGGACGTGCGCGGCAAGATCGTTGCAACCGCAGTGAGACATCCCGCGCCGAGCTCCATCCGACCGAACAGCTATCCCGCATCGGTGCGCTACGTCGACGCGGCCGTCGCGGGCATGACGTCCCAGCTCGCCCGTCGCGGTGCCGCCGCCATTCTGCTCGTTGCGGATGCACGAAGCGACGAGGCGTTCGACGCCTTCGCGACGATGCGATCGCGCGGAAGCTACGACGTCGATAATGCGGCGCCACGATTTGCCGGCCAACCGACGCGGATCCCTGCTCCTCCCGTGCCGGGCGCCGGTCCCGTGCCGTCGTACCTCCTGCGTGCCTCCACGGCGGCGCTCCTGCAACGCGGCTCCACCGCGGACTTGCAGCTGCGACTCGAGCGCTTCGAAGTGCCGTCGGTGAACATCATCGGTGTCGTGCGCGGCACCGATCCCGTGCTGCGCAACGAGTATGTGCTCTTCAGCTCCCATCAGGATGCCAACGGCGTGCGCTTCGTGATCGATGGCGATTCCGTCTGGGCAGGAGCGGATGACAACGGAACGGTCAGCGTCGCATTGTTCGCCGCGGCGCGCGCCTTCGTACGCCAGCCCGGCAAGCGCTCCGTGCTCTTCGTGCATCATGGCTCCGAGGAGCGGGGCCTGCTGGGGTCACGCTACCATGCGGCACATCCCATGGTCCCGCTGTCGCAGGTCGTCGCCGTGCTCAACGGTGACATGATCGGCCGCAATCACCCCGATTCCGCGAGCCTGCTCGGTGCGCAGCCGCCCCACCGCAACTCCAGCGAACTGGTGGCCATGGCACTGCGCGCTAACGAACTCACCGGGAAGTTCACGCTCGATTCGCTGTGGGACCGCCCGACACATTCTGAGGGATGGTACTTCCGCAGCGATCACGTTCCGTACGCGCGACTCAACGTGCCGGCGCTCATGTACACCACCAACCTGCACGATGATTATCACACGCCGCGCGACACGCCCGAGCGTATCGACTACGGCAAGCTCACACGGATGGCGAAGTGGATGTACCTCACCGGATGGTTCGTGGCCAATGCTCCCACGCGACCGGCCATCGACGCGGGGTTCAAGCTGGAGCGCTGAGCGGAACGGGCAGCACGCCCGTGCGCCCGGCGCACGCTCAACGGCGTGGGGGCGCCGCGAGCATCTACTCGCGGCGCCCCCATATGCTTCCGGTGATACGGGCCCGGCTCAGTTACCGCCGCCCTGCATGCTCGAAGGCGGTACCATGCCCTTCATGCGCATATACGTCACGAGGTTGCCGTAGTGCTCGAAGTCGTGCGCCACATTGAAGGCGAGCACCGAGAGACGCGTGTGCTTCTGGCCGAAGAACTCCATGCTCTCTCCGGCCTTCATGGCGTCCAGCTGGTACGCCTTGTCGCAGTACGCGAACCCACCCTTGAGCGCCGTGATCAAGGCCGCCTTCGACTCATGTTTCTCGGCATCAGGCATGGTCGGCGCCTTCTCGCCCATGGCGCCGGCGCAGAACGCGAAGCTCGCGTTGGCAACGTGACCCAGGAGCTGTCCGAACGAACGGACCGATGCCACGGGCTTGTAGGCGTAGTCGGCCTCGGGCATCTTCTCGGCGGATGCCAGGATGTAGCCGCGCGCCGTTTCATACAGTCCACGCACACCAGCGAGTGACGCGTCGCTGCCATGATTCATCTGCGCCGACGCAGGCGCGGCGACCATGAGAGCCGCGAGAGGTATCCAAAGACTACGCATGTTGATTTGCTCCTGATTCTGGGGAAGAACCCGTCGGGATCGCACGGCCAGCCTGCTCCAACTCAAAGGCGCGGCGCGGAGTTCCCAAGGCACGATGACGACGAATCGTTTGTTCGCGCGAGGCCGATGGGACAGCCTGATGTCTCAGTGGTGCGAAGGGCGCAACCGACCGCCCATCACGTACAATGGCAGGTTCAGCCGCCTCGCGCTACCTCGAAGGTGGGCGCTGCCAGCACCAGGACCGACGATTTCACCAAGGCCTCCCGCGGTCAGCCACCCGCCAGACGGTCATGAAGCCCGCATGGCTATCGCCGGATCCACGCGCGCGGCACGCAGCGCGGGAATCCAGCACGCCGCCAGCCCGATGAGGCTCATAAGTACGGCCACTCCCACGAGCGTGTTCGGGTCGTAGGGTCCCACGCCGAACAGCAGGCCGCGCATAGCGCTGGCCACCACAAGGGCACCCAGCACTCCGAGCACCAGGCCGGACGCCAGCAGCACGCCCCCCTCGCGCAGGATCATGCGTTGCACCTGTCCGCGCCCCGCTCCCAGGCTCATCCGGATGCCGATCTCGTTCGTGCGCGCACTCACGGAGAAGGCCAGCACGCCCGCGATGCCCACAGCGGCGATCAGCACGGCCAGAATGCCGAAGGACGAGACGAGCACCGCGTTGAGTCGCCGCGGCGAGACCCCCAGGTCCTTGATCTGCCGCACCGTCAGCACATTCTCCACCACGGCGGAGGGTGCCACGCGCCGCGCGACTTTCGAGGCGGTCGTGGCCAGTCCCGAGGCATTGCTGTCCACGCGAATGACGAGCGCTCCCGCAATCGCGAGTTCCTGCGCGAACGGCATGAACATCACGGGCGCCACCTCCGCGTCGGGTCCTCCATCCTGCGTGTTGCCCACCACGCCCACGATCGTGCGCCATTCGCCACTGAAGGGCGTGAAGCGCAGCACATCGCCCGTCCATGCGATCCGCCGACCCACGGGGTCCTGGCCCGGGAAGAACACGTTCGCGAGGAGCTGATTGATGATGACGACGCGTCCCGCGCCCATCTGGTCGGTGTTCGCGAACTCGCGTCCGCGCAGCAGCGGAATACCTGCGGCCCGGAAGTAGTGTGGGTCCGCGGTGCGCAACTCCGCGCGCCGGACGGCCTCCCCAACCACGGTGGCCCGCCCCTCCGCCATCACCTCCAGCTGCACGTCGGATTGGCGCAGCGGCACGCTCGATCCGATGCCAGCGGCGAGCACGCCGGGCAGCGTTCCGATCTCTCGTCGCATGCGCTCGTAACTCTCCTTCGCCGCGCCGTCCGCCGCCGGGTTGGAGAGCAACTCGGCTGGCGTGAGCAGCGACACCTGCATCGTCAGCACATCCTCCGTGCGCAACCCCGTGTCCACGTCGGCCAGTTGCATCATGGTCCGCGTCAGCAGACCCGCACCTGCCAGCAGCACGACCGACACCGCCACCTGTACGATTACCAGAACGCGCTGCAGGCGCTGTCGTCCCGTGCCCGCGCTCACGCGACGCGCACCCGACATGACCCGGGCGGCAAAGCTGCCTTCCCGAGGCATCGAGGCCAGGAAGGAAAGCACGAGCGCCACGGTCAACGATAGCGACACCATGAATCCGAGCACCACATTGTCGAGCCGAATCTCGCCGGCGCGCGTTGAATACCGCTCGGCGAGCGATGTAAGCAATCGCACGCCTCCCACTGCGATCGCCAACCCAAGCACTGCGCCCGACAGCGTCAGCACGAGATTCTCCACCAGAAGCAGCCGCCGGAGCCTGGCCGTCCCCGCCCCCAGCGCCGCACGCATGACGAACTCGTGTTCCCGGCGCACTCCACGCATCAGCGTGAGGTTGGCGACGTTGGCCACGGAGATGATCATCACGAATGCCGCCGCCCCCATCAGCAACCAGAGTGTGAGCCGCGCGCGCTCACCGAGCACTTCAAGAAAGGGAATGACGGAGACGCGATAGTGAGACTCGGGGTTGTAGGCATCCCTGTGGTCTGCCTGCATGCGTGCATGCACCCCCGCCACCTCATGCATCGCCTGCTCGATCGTCGCGCCGGGTACCAGTCGGGCCACCACCTCCGTCATGCGATGGGACCGGCCTTCCACCATCATCGCGCTCACGTGGTGCTCGCTGACGACCATGTTGAACAACGCGTCGATGCGGCGTGGGAAGAAGGGCGCCGGTTGCACCACGCCAATCACCGTCACCGACTTGTTGTCGACCTTCACCTGCTGCCCCACGATGCCCGAGTCGCCGCCGAAGCGCTGCTGCCAGTACTCGTGCGTGAGCACCATCACCGGCGGTACTCCGGGACCATCGTCAATGGGGCCAGTGAGCCGGCCAATGACCGCTGAGAGTCCCATCACTTCGAAGTAGTTGCCCGTGACGAGTCCGGCGCTGATGCGAACCGCATCATGCTCGCCTCGCAGGGTGAAGGAGAATGGCGAGTATTCGGCGATCCCTCCCAGCGAAGGGGCGCCGTTTCGCAGGTCGCGCACCTCCGGCACCGAGAAGCTCACGTTCGCATTGGCCGCGCCGTCCGCGGACTGTCGCAGGTAGAGCAACCGGTCGCCCTCGCGGTGCGGCAGCGCCTTGAGCAGCACGCCGCGCACGACGCTGAAGATCGCCGTGTTGGCGCCGATGCCGAGCGACAGCGTGAGCACGACCACCGCCGTGAAGGTAGGGCTCAACCGCAACGCACGCAGCGCATACCTGGTGTCGGACCACACGCCCTCAATCCACGGCAGCCCGCGCTGATCGCGCACCGCCTCCGCTGCGTTCGCCAGTCCTCCCGATGCGACGACCGCCTGCCGGCGCGCCTCGTCCGGAGACATGCCCCGCCGGATGTTCTCGTCCGTCGCCATGTCGAGGTGGGCCTGCAACTCTTCGTTGAGCTCGTCGTCCGCCGGCTGCTGCGAGACGAGCGCGGCGATGCGCGTCAGCACGGCACGAAGCTGTCGCATCATGCCTCCCGTTTCGGCGCGAGGAAGGCCGCCATGAGGTCGGCCATGCGATGCCACTCCTGACGTTCCTGCTTGAGTCGCTTTCGTCCCGCCGCCGTGAGGGCATAGAATTTCGCCCGCCGGTTGTTCTCCGACTGGCGCCATTCTGCGGTCACGAAACCTTCCTGCTCCAGCTTCAGTAGGGCTGGATAGAGGGTGCCGTAGTTGAGCGTGAGACGGTTCTCGCTGGTTTCCTCGATGCGGCGGGCCACCCCGTAGCCATGCAGGGGGCCGAGCACCTCGAGGGTGGTGAGGATCATGAGGGCGAGGGTGCCCTGTTTGACGTCCAGCTTCTCCGCCATCGGTCCGTCCTATTGGATTCCCATAGGACGGTAATGCCGATCAGGAGATCGCGCAATGGGAGAGACGGCAGTCAGGCCCCTGCCGGCGCCTGCCGGCGCCAGACAGGATGACCCGTTGTGGTCGCGGCCGGGCGCGCGCGGTGACGCGGAGCGATACCGTGAGCGCTCCGCGCCACCGATCGGTCAGAAGTTGTCGCCGTTCGTGCACGCGCACTGCAGCGGGGTGCCTAACGGGTCCAGAATCGGCTCCCCAGTGGCAGGGTCCACGAGCTCGCAGTAGAGGATGCCGTTCTCACCGGACACCCACTGGCAGGAGTTGTCCTCGTGGAAGGGAATTCCGGGCGTTGGCTGCACGGTGAGGGTCGGCCCAATGCTCTCATCGAGCCCCAGACCGCATCCGGCGAGCAGGAGCGCCGAGGCCAACATCGCGAGGCGGCTGGACCACGAGCGACAGGAATGGGAGTGGCGGGTCATGAGGTCATCCTCCGCTGTATATCGGTAATCGGAACATTGGGGACTGGCTGGGATGCCGCGTTGCCGACGTTCCGCACAGATCGCACGACCAAGATGCGAAGGGGTAGTTCTTCCCACGTATCCGTACCGCATCCCCCAGCGTTCTTTTTCCGTTCCCTGCCTGACGTCACCCCGGGAACGACGACGTCGTCGGCTCGCCGACGGTGCGCGGCTGTCGCGGTCGGCCTGGCGCGCGTAGGTTGGACGTGCGGAGCGGGAGGGGGCATAACGTTCGCCGTCTCGCGTCGCATGACTGGAGCACGCATGATTGAGCTTCGAGTGCTGGGCGGAGTCGAGTTGCGCGGCGCGCGCGGAGACGGCGCCACGATCCTCACGCAGTCCAAGCTGCTCGCGGCGCTCGTCTTCCTCGCCCTCGCCACGCCGCGCGGATTCCACCGGCGCGACCGCATGGTGGGACTCTTGTGGCCCGAGCTCGATCAGGCGCACGCCCGCACCGCGCTGCGAAAGGCCGTGCACGGCCTTAGGCGTGCGCTGGGGGATGCGAGCATCCTGGTGCGCGGCGACGAGGAGCTTGCCCTCGCGCCCGACGCCGTCCGTTGCGACGCGGTCGAGTTCACGGAGGCGGTGTCAGCGAAACATTATGCGCACGCCCTCGATCTCTACCGACGGGGTGACCTGCTGCCAGGCTTCTTCGTTTCGGAAGCGGGCGAGTTCGAGGATTGGCTCGAGCGCGAGCGGACCGCGATGCGAGACCTCGCGTCGGCAGCAGCATGGGGACTCGCGACCGTCATGGCCGACGGCGCCGACCTTACCGTCGCCGGCCGCTACGCGCGCATGGCCGCGGAACTGGCGCCGGCCGACGAGCGCATGCTGCGCCGCGTGATGGTGCTGTTGCATCGCATTGGCGACCGGGCGGGGGCGCTGCACGCTTTCGCGGAATTCGCGAGACGCATGCAGCGCGAATTCGGCGTCGCGCCCTCCGACGAGTCGCTACGATTGCTGGCGGAGGTGCGCGGCGATGCGGACAGCGTCGGCCGCCGATAGCGGCAACGCGTCGCGCGTCAGTTGAGTTGGACCCACGTCTCCAGCGCGCCGCGCGTGAGGAACGTGCCGATCGAATCACACGTCAGCCGATCGGCGTCGCGCTCTGCCCGTGCAATGATGAACGCCGAACGCTCGGCCACCCCTCGGGCGACGTAGCGCGCGAACAGCCCGTCTGTCATCACGTCAAACCACGACACGTACCGTCGGCCGCCCGGTGTCGCCACAACGACCGCGATATCGGAGGATGTCTGCTCGCCGATATGCGTCCCCAGTGACTGCCCTTCGGTGAGCGTACGACCGGTGTCAAGCGGCGACGAAAGCTTCACGTGATACAGGACAAACGTGAACGCCGGATACTGTGCGGAGGTGAGGTGCACCTGCGTGCCGGCCCACTCCTGGATGAGGCGCGTCACGGTGCCGGTCACGGGGGCGCGAATCGCGATCTGTCCCGCCTCTGCCATCACGGCGGGGACGTAGTAGTGCTTCATTGACCGGCACGTCTCAAAATCGTCGGCGTTGTCGTGCCCGGCGGATGAGCGAAAACGCGAGATGCGTGTAATGCGCGACATGTCGATGTAGTCGGTCGATACGATGCGGGGGACGCCGAGCGAATCCACGTTCCAGGTGGCCGGCTTCGGAGTGGGCGCGGGCGCGGGAGCCGGAGGCGGTGGTCCATTGGGGGTGGGAGACTGCGCGGGTGCTGCGGGAGAGCCGGCGCCGCATGCTCCCACGCAGGCGCAGCCCAGCGCCGTCACAAGCGCCGCGGTGATTCTTCGCATAGCGTGCTCTCCGAGACGGCTACGTGCATGGTTCCCAACTTCCCCTGCACGCAGTATCGACCGGCGTGGCAGCGGACTTGACACCTTGCGATGCCACACCCCGCGGCATGTGCCAGCCCGGCCCGTCTTCGCGTATCCGAAGTGCCACGGCCCGCAGGGCGACCTACAGTCGTCAGCGTTCCTGCGCTCGACCGTTAGGTGCTGTTGGAGATTCGCTTTCCGACGCTTGCACCCGCTTCCGTAAGCATGAGGGCACGAGCAACAGCGCGCGCACACGAGCTTGTGTGTGTGTGTGTGTGTGTGTGCGTGTGTGTGTGTGCGTGTGTGTGTGCGTGTGTGTGCGTGTGTGTGGCATGACCACGGGATCACGATGCGAACGACATGGGAAACAGGCCCGCTTGACATTCCTCGGCAGCGCCATAGCTTGCCCCGCACAACTGAATCACCCGTGGTCATTTGCCGCCTATTGCCGCCACGTTAAACAAGGTGCTAAAACGCGTTCCGCCCGGCGTCTCTTCCTTATAGCCCGGGCGTTTTCGTTTCTGCGATTGTGCTCCCGCGCCTTCCAACTGGAAGCGACGCCGGCGGACACGTCGGCGGCTCCTCGACCAATCCGGGAGCCGATCTCATGTCCGAGTCCCATCCAGCGCAGTCCAGAACACCCCAGATTCCCGCCTACGAAATCAGCGGCCCACGCACGGCGCCGGTCCTGGTGGCTCTGGGAGGAATTTCCGCCGGCTGCCATGTCGCGGCCTCGCCGGAGAACACGTGCGCAGGGTGGTGGGAGGGGGTGGCCGGCCCAGGGCGCGCGATAGACACCCGCTGTGTCCGCGTGCTGGGTATCGAGTATCTCGATGGCGGCCGCGACGAGGTGGGCCGGCCGGCGCGAATCGTCACCACCTTCGACCAGGCAGACGCGCTGGCCGCCCTGCTCGACCATCTCGACATCGACAGGATAGACGCGCTCATCGGCGCATCCTACGGCGGGATGGTGGCGCTGGCCTTCGCCCAACGCCATGCGGCACGGCTTAACCAGCTCGTCGTGCTTGGTGCGGCCCATGAGGCGGATCCCTCTGCCACCGCGGTGCGGGTCATCCAGCGGCGCACCGTGGAGCTGGGGCTCGAGAGTGGACGCGTCCACGAAGCCCTGATCCTGGCACGCGGGCTGGCGATGACCACGTATCGGGGGGAACGGGAACTCACCGACCGCTTCGACCCGTCTGCGCGTGGTCCGGACATCGAGGGATCCGATGCGACCTTTCCCATCGAGCGCTATCTGTGGCACGCCGGCGCAAGGTTCGCCACGCACTTTGCACCCGAGCGTTTTCTCGCGCTGTCTCTCTCCGCCGACTTGCATCGGGTGGTGCCCGAGCAGATTTCCGTCCCCACCACCGTGGTGGCGTTCGAGGGCGATCGCGTGACTCCCCGGCGACAGACGTTGGCGCTCGCGGCTCGGCTTGGCACTCCGCTCACCAACATCGCGCACGTGGACATTCGCACGTGCCATGGCCATGACGGCTTTCTGCTCGAGGTGGAGGCGGTGGGCGCGGTGCTCACACGCGCACTCGCGCGAGCCTCGGTGAGCTCGACGAACACCGGGGGCGCAGCGGCCGTGTTTCCGACCCACACCATCACCCAGACCTTCGGGGGCACGACATGTCCCGCATGAGGCCCGCCACGCGTGCAACGCGCGCCGGGATCGACACCGATTCTCAGCATGGCGCGGTGGTCCCGCCGATCCATCTCTCGTCGACCTTCTCGTTCATAGGCCTGGGGGGCAAGCGCCAGTACGACTACACCCGCAGTGGGAATCCGACACGCGCACACCTCGCATCCGCCATTGCCGACCTGGAAGGGGGGGCGGGGGCGGTCATTACTTCCACCGGGATGTCTGCGGTGGCACTGGTGCTCCAGCTGGTGCAGCCGGGCGAACTGGTGCTCGCCGCGCACGACTGTTACGGCGGCACGCAGCGCCTGCTCCGCGCGCTGGCCTCGAGAGGACTGCTCGAAGTAGTGTTCGCGGACCTTACCTGTGTCACCGGCGATGCAGCCGGCGAGATTGCGCGGCGCCGTCCGAAGCTGGTGTGGGTGGAAACACCGAGCAACCCGCTGCTCCGCATCACCGACCTGAATGCGGTCTCACGGGCCGCCCGTGCCGCGCAATCGCTGCTGACTGTGGACAACACCTTTCTCTCGCCAGCGCTCCAGCGTCCCTTCGAGTTCGGCGCGGACATCGTGGTGCATTCCACCACGAAGTACCTGAATGGACATAGCGACGTGGTCGGCGGCGCGGTGATTGCGCACGATGCTGCGCTGGCGGACGAACTCGCATGGTGGGCCAACTGCACGGGGGTCACCGGAGCGCCGTTCGACAGCTGGCTCACGTTGCGCGGCCTCCGGACCCTGCACACGCGCCTCGTGCAGCACCAGATCAATGCCGACGCGCTCGTGGCGGCGCTCGGCGCGCATGAAGCGGTGGCGATGACCTGTTATCCGGGACTCGCAGGTCATCCCGGTCATCACGTCGCACGCGCACAGCAGCACGGCTTCGGCGCGATGCTGAGCTTCGAGCTGCACGGTGGGCTGCCCGCCGTGGATCGATTCACGCGCGCGCTCAGGTATTTCACCCTCGCCGAGTCACTCGGCGGAGTGGAAAGCCTGATTGCGCATCCCGCGTCGATGACGCATGCGTCCATGGATTCGGCAGCGCAGCTGACGGCTGGTATCACGGAGTCGCTGCTTCGCATTTCGGCCGGTATCGAGGACACGTCGGACCTCGTGGAGGACCTGACGAACGCGCTCGACGCCGCTGCGACAACTGCGCTTTGCGTGGCCACCGCTTCCACGACGCCCCTGTCCGCATTCGTCGCGCACGTCCGGGAGAGGCAGACTGATGTCGTGCTGGTGGGTGCCGGTGGCGTGGGACGCGCGCTGCTGGGGCAGATCGAGGCGCATTTCCGGGAGCGCCGGGAGGATACGGCAATCCGGGTGGTCGCGGTGGCAGATACGAGTGGGGTGGTGAGTGGTAGCGAGGGGATGGACGGGATACGGCTGCGTTCACTCGCGGATCACAAGGCATCCGGTGGTGCGTTCGCGTCGATGGTCGGTGTGACGGCGACTCCGTCCGGCGACCGTGCGAGTCACGACGCGCTCAACCGCATCTTCGGCGCGCGCTCCCGTCGGGGCGTGGTGATCGATGTCACGGCGGCGGAGACGTCCACGCTGCTCGAACGGGCGATGGAGGACGGATGGAACGTCGTGCTCGCCAACAAGCGCCCCCTTGCGGGGTCGCAGGCGTCCGTCGATCGCCTGCACGAACTGGAACGGCGCAACAGCACGAGGCTGCTGTACGAGGCCACGGTTGGCGCGGGCCTCCCGGTGCTCGATACGCTGCGGAAACTTCGTCTGGCGGGCGATCGCATCCTGTCAGTCGAGGGATGTCCCTCTGGAACGCTGGGCTTCCTCTTCGCGGAGCTCGCCAAGGGGCGCACGTTATCGCACGCATTGCGGCAGGCCATCGCGGCGGGCTATTGCGAGCGCGACCCGCGCGAAGACCTCTCCGGGAACGACGTCGCACGCAAGGCGATCATCCTCGGGCGCGCGATTGGCTGGCGCGGCGATCCAACGGAGGTGAGCGCGGAGTCGCTGGTGCCGGCCGCGCTGCGGCATGTGTCACGTGAGGAGTTTCTCGCGCGGCTCGGGGAACTCGACGCCGGGTATGGCTCGCTGGTGGAGCGCGCCCGCGCTGCGCGCTTTTCGGGCAAGACGCTGCGCTATCGCGTGCGGGTGTCGGCGGACGAGGTGCGTGTTGGCGTGGTGGACGTGTTGCCCAGCGAGCCCCTGGGCCTGCTCGAGGGAACGGACAATCAGTTCGCCTGCCACACGACTCACTACTGCGATCGCCCGCTGGTGATCACGGGACCCGGCGCCGGTTCACAGCTGACGGCGTCCGCGGTGTTGAGTGACGTGCTGGCCATTGCGACCTGATGCCACCTGTCCTGAGCGGCTGCTGGCACCGGAGCCGTGGACCAGCACCACGGCCGGTGCGCGCACCGTGCCTGCGGGAAGATGCAGCGAGGCGGCGAGGATCACATCTCCTTTCGGGAGGACAATGCAGCCAGGCGCACGGCCCGACGCTTCAGCGGTGGACCGACCTCGTGTGGAGGGTGGCAATATGCGAGAGCGGACGATGTGTGGCTACCAATTGTACCGCCCAGCTCCCCGTCCAGCGTCGCCTTGATGCGACGAAGAGTGTGGCGAGCCTGCGCCGATCTGTGCCCTGCAGTATCTCGTTAGGCGGCAGGAGATGCCGTCGTCCGGGTCGGCGAGTGTGATTCCGCGTCGCCGCTTTCGCCTGGGGCCAAAGCATCGTATCATCGTGTCCCTTGTTCCCCGCCCTTCTGCCCGGGCCGTCCGCGTTTGCCCTGCTTCCTCCGACCCGACTTCCGCATGCACGCACCCTTTCGCAGCGCCGCCGTGGTGGCGTTCACGTTCGTCCTCGGCGCCTGCGCCGAGCGTGGTCTCCTGACACCGCTCGCGCCCGGCGCCCCGCTCTTGAACCACGGCGCTGCGATGCCGTCGGTTCGCTTTTCGGAGATTCACTACGACAACGCCGGCACCGACGTGGGCGAGGCCATCGAGATCTCCGGTCCCGAGGGTACCGACGTCACCGGGTGGAAGATCTATCTCTACAATGGAAATGGCGGCGCCGTGTATACGCCGACCGTCACGTTGTCAGGCGTCATTCCCTCCACGTGTTCGCCGCGCGGCGTGATCGTGGTGAACTATGCGGTGAATGGCCTCCAGAACGGGGATCCCGATGGATTTGCGCTGGTGGACAACAATGGAGTGGTGATCGAGTACCTCTCCTATGGCGGCGCCTTCACCGCGGTGGGTGGCCCCGCGGGTGGCGCGCTGTCACACGACATCGGGGTAAAGGAGAGCAGCGGCACCCCAATCGGACTCTCCCTCAAGCGCACGGGTTCGGATGTGTGGGAGGCCCCGTCGACCCACTCCTTCGGCAGCTGCAACGACGATGGCACGCCCCCGCCGACTCCGGCGGTGGCGGCGGTGTCCATCGCCCCCGACGGGGCCGCCGTCGTGGTGGGCAGCTCGGCCCAGTTCACCGCCACCGCGACGGACGCGGGGGGCGCGACCATTCCCAACACGTCCTTCACGTGGACCAGCCTCGATAACGCGGTTGCCACGGTCAGCGGCGCCGGCCTTGCGACTGGAGTGACCGCGGGCAGCGCGAGCATCGTCGCCGCTGCGCCGAACGGCAAGGCCGACACGGTTGACGTGACGGTCACCGCCGCGCCCCCAGTCGGGCTCCCCAACACGCGCTTCTCGGAGATCCACTACGACAACACCGGGGCTGACGCCGGCGAGGCGATCGAGGTGGAGGGACCCGGCGGCACGAGCCTCACGGGGTGGAGCATCGTGCTCTACAACGGAAATGGCGGCGCGTCCTACGGCACGACCGCACTCTCGGGCACGATCAGCGCACACGCGTCGTGCAACGGGCGCGGGACCGTGTTCGTGAGCTACCCGTCGAATGGCATCCAGAACGGCAATCCCGACGGATTCGCGCTCATCGACCACACGGGCAGCGTGGTGGAGTTCCTGTCGTATGGCGGCACCTTTACGGCGATCGATGGTCCAGCCTCGGGACGCTTGTCCAGCGACATCGGCGTGACGGAGCCCACCAGCACCCCAATCGGCCAGTCCCTGCAGCGTGATGCCACCGGCGTTTGGAGCACGCCCTCCGCCAGCAGCTTCGGCAGCTGCAACGGCACCGGCGGCGGTCAGCCCCCGGCCGGCTCCATCAGCTTCACCGGCCGCACCGGCAGTGACCCGGCGCTCCCCGCCGGCTTCGAGGATCAGCTGTTCGCCACCGTGCGTGATGGCAACGGAACCGTCATCTCCACGCCCGTGAACTGGACATCGGAAACACCTGCCATCGCCACCGTGGACGCCAACGGCGTCGTGCACGCGCTGGCTGCCGGCATCTGGGTCGTCCGCGCCACGACACCGGACGGAAGCATCACGGGCACCTTCTCGCTCTCATCGGAAGTCGCGATGCTCGGCGGCACGGCGGCCTACGGCAACAACACGGAATTCGGCGATCCCTTCGACGCCGATCCCTCCGACGATTACATCATTCGCCGAGACCAGTACGCGTCGTCGTGGAACGCCTCCAAGGGCATCCCAAACTGGGTGAGCTACAACCTGGAGGCCTCGCACTTCGGCGCCTCCGATCGGTGCGACTGCTTCACCTTCGATCCCGCCCTGCCCCCGTCCATGGCGCGATACACCACCGCCGACTACACCGGCGCGGGGGCCATCGCGGGCTACGGCATCGACCGCGGCCATCTCGCCCGTTCGTTCGACCGCACGAGCGGCCGGCTCGACAACGCCTACACCTTCCTGTTCAGCAACATCATCCCCCAGGCCGCCGACAATAACCAGGGACCGTGGTCGGCGCTCGAGTTCGCGCTGGGAGACTCCGCGCAGAACAACCGCGAGGTGTACATCATCACCGGCGGTGCGGGCGACATGGGTACCGTGAAGAACGAAGGAAAGATCGTCATCCCCACGCACACCTGGAAGGTCGCGGTGATCATGGGACGCGACAAGGGACTCGCGGACGTGCAGAGCGCCCGCGACATCAGCGTGATGGCCATCGTGATGCCTAACGTGGCCGGCATCCGTAACGTCACGTGGCAGACCTATGTCGTCACCGTGGACTCGGTGGAGGCGCTCACCGGGTACAACCTGCTCGACCTGCTCGCCGACCAGATCGAGATCGCCGTCGAGAGCCGGACGTCGCCGCCCACCGCCGCGACCAGCGGTCCCTACTCCGGCAACGAGGGATCCAGCGTCGCCATGAGCGGCGCGGCATCGTCCGATCCCGATGGGGACGCGCTCACGTATGCATGGAGCTTCGGAGACGGCGCGACCGGCACCGGCGTGAGCACGTCGCACACGTACACGCAGGACGGGAGCTACAACGTCCGGCTGGTGGTGACCGATATTCGCGGATTGGTGGACACGGCCTATACGACCGTCACCATCTCCAATGTTGCTCCGCTGGTGAACGCGTTCGCCGGCGCGACGCTCGTACCGGGCGAAACGTACGCCGTCGGCGGTTCCTTCACCGACCCGGGCAGCGACCCGTGGACGGCGACCGTGAACTATGGAGATGGGTCCGGGGTGCAGACGCTTTCGCTCAGCGGGCGCACCTTCTCACTCTCGCACGTCTATGCGGCCAGTGGCAGCTACACGGTGACCGTGAGCATCACCGACGGCCTCGCCAGCGATTCGCGCAGCACCACGGTGACGGTGCTCTCGCATCACGATGCCCTGGAGAGTGCCCTCGACATGCTGGCGCAGCTACTGGCTGACGGGAAAATCGGCAACTCCGTGCACAACCCGCTGCGGGGCAAGCTGCGGGGAGCGCAAGGATCCCTCAACTCGGGCAACCCTCACCCGACCATCACGCAATTGGACAACTTCCAGTCGTCGCTCGATTCCTACCAGGCGGGCGGACAGATTGCCCCGGCTGATGCCGCGCCGATTCGCGCACTGATTGCCCGGGTCATCGCCTCGTTGCAGGGAAGCTGACCTCCGTGCAGGGTGAGATCCCCCCGTCGCCTCCAGTAGGCGGCGGGGGGATTTCGTTCTGGTTTGCCTCGCCACCCCTCCGGCAGTAGCGTGGGGGAAGGCATGCCTGCGCGTGCTGGTCCCACTCTCACTTGGGAGATTGCCATGTTCACCATCGACATTCTGCCCGCCGGACGCGGTGACTGCCTCTGGATCGAGTACGGCAATGCCCGCCAGCCGCACCGCGTGCTGATCGATGGCGGCATCGCCAGCACACACAAGGCCATCCGGGCGCGCATCGAGGCGCTGCCCGTGCACCAGCGTCGCTTCGACCTGCTGCTCATCTCCCATATCGACCTCGATCACATCGCCGGCATCCTCAAGCTCGTCGCTGACCCGCCCGACGGCCTGCACTTCGACAACGTCCTCTTCAACGGATGGGAGCAACTGGTAAGCGCGGACGAAATGCCCGACGGTGGCGGACTGCTCGGCGCCAAGCTGGGCGAGCGCGTGTCAGAGCGCCTGCGCCAGCGCGCATACCCATGGAACGAGGGGTTCGAGGATCGCGTCGTCTGCATTCGCGGCGATGACGGTGCGCTGCCTACGGTACGGCTCTCGGGGGGCATGACGCTTACGCTGCTCTCTCCCACGGTCGAGCGGCTGCGGAGATTGCGGCCGGTGTGGGAGAAGGAGATCCGGAAGGCGGGACTGGAGCCGGGCAACGCAGGCGCCACGCTCGAGGGCATCGGCCACCCGGACGAAGAGGAGGAGGACCGTCCCGGACTGCTCGGCGCTCCGTCGCTGGATGTGGACGCACTTGCCAGCACGCCGTTCAAGGATGACACGTCGGCCGCAAACGGCAGCAGCATCGCGGTGATGGCCGCCTATCGAGGGAAGCGGTGCGCCTTCCTGGGAGATGCGTACGCGTCAGATATCGCGGCGTCAATCGCGCGCATGGCGGAGGCGGAAGACGGCGGCAACACGCTCGAGATCGATGCGATGAAGCTCTCGCATCACGGCGGCCGGAAGAACACGGACTCGACGATGCTGCAGCGGGTACGCTGCCGGAAGTATCTGGTCTCCACCGACGGCACGATCTACGACCACCCGCACGGGGAGAGCCTCGCGCGCGTGCTCGTCGCGGGATCGGCGGCGGGCAAGCCGACGCTCTATTTCAACTACGCCACCGACGAGACGAAGCCGTGGGGACGGAAGGCACTCTATACGGGGCGGCACGCGTACGAGCCTGTGCTCCCCGGCGACGGAGAGGGGATGTCGGTGACCCTGTAGGACTCCGACGCGCCGGAGCCTGCGCGCCGGGTTTTCCCCGGCGTGTCCGGCATGGTCCTTGCCCACGTACGCCGACGCGGGCATGACTTCGCCCGCGCGTGCCTCCGGAGACAAGGATCACCACTCGCGCATCGCGCCCGATTCCGCCGCCGTGAGCCCCGACGCGAGAATTTCACGCGTGTGGTGGTGGGGCAGTCTCTCACGCGCGGCGTGCCGGTTCTGCAACGGGTGCAGCTGCTGCCTCGCGTCGGACCACGGCGCACGGGTCGTTTACACGCATTGCGCATCGGTCCGGCGCTGCTCCGACTGGCGAGGTGCAATCTCAAGGTGCAAGCTCGCGCTGCCTGGACCGTTTCTCATTCCGTCTTCCCGCCTTCGAATGACTCACCTACCGCGCATGCCACGCTGGCTCCCTTCCTGCCCAGCGCTCCTCGTCGCAATCGCCTGCGGCGGCGGCGGAGATGGGGGATCGGCGCCGCCTGCGCCTGACAACTCTCCCGCCAGCATCACGCTCTCGGCGAGTGGCGCCGTCACCCTCACCTCGGGTAACACCGTCACGGTCACGGCAACCGTGCTGACGAGAAGCGGTGCACCGGTGAGCGGGGCGACGGTCTCCTGGAACAGCTCCACTCCCTCGGTGGCGACAGTGGACAATGGACTCGTCACCGGCATGCTTGTCGGTACGGCCTCCATCACGGCCACATCGGGCAGCGTGAGTTCGCCGCCGCTGGCCGTCACGATTACCCCGGGCGCCGCCATCAGGCTCGGCCTGCGCACGCAGCCCGCTGGGGCCGCGGTCGGCGCACCCTTCGGCGCGCAGCCAGTCATCGAGGTGCGCGATGCCGCGGGCAACGTGGCCACGTCGGCGGCGGTTCCGATCACCGTGGCGGTTGCAACCGGCGGCGGGGCGCTCTCCGGCACGACGACTGCCACCTCCGCTGCCGGCGTGGCGACCTTCACGGACCTCAGCATGACCGGCATCGTGGGAGCGCGCACGTTGTCCTTCACCTCGACGGGGTTGGCACCGACCAGCAGCGCGTCGTTTGCTCTCGCGCCAGGCGCCCCGTCCCGCATGGTGGTCACGCGCCAGCCGGTGGGTGGCGCGGTGGGGGCGCCGCTCGTGACACAGCCGGTCGTGGAACTGCGGGATGTCAGCGGCAACGTGTCCACAGGTTCCACGGCGCAGATCACGGCCGGCCTTACGGGCTTCACGGGAACGATCGGCGGAACGGTGGCGGTGGGCGCCGTCGCCGGCGTGGCCACGTTCACCAATCTCACGGTGAGCGGGCAGCCCGGCGCCTATTCGCTCACCTTCGCGTCGAACGGAGTGCCGGGCGTGGCCGCCAACGCGATGTCGCTGCCGGCGATCATCTTCGGCTTCGCCGGCCAGAAGGTGCAGTTCCTTGATCCCGGCGGTTCGGGTACCGCGAGCATTTCCACCGGCAGCGCGCCGAGTTACACCGCGCGTGCCCCGTCGCGCGTCACGATCGACAACAGCGGCCGCTTCACCGCGGTGCGCGAGGGTCAGGCCTGGCTGCTCGCCTCCAACGCGCTCGGCGCGGACTCGGTGCTCGCCGTGGTGACCCGTTCGGCGGGTGGACCGGTCGTGCGATCGAACCTCTCGACCTACGTGCTCGGTGTAGGGGAGACGACCACGATCGACCTCGTGCTCGATCCGCGCGGCACGCCGGTGGGTGTGCTCACGGCACTGGTCGTGCTCAACACGCAGGACTTCAGCCCGAGCTACTCGATCGCCTCGTTCAATCTCCCCGGCGTGCAGGTGACGGCTGGCCAGACCAATCCCAAGGTGTTCCGGTTCTCCCTGGTGACGACGACGCCCATCACGAGTCCCGTTGCCTTCGGCCGCATCGTGCTCCAAAGCGGTCCCGCCAATGCGCGTCTGACGCTCACCGTGGACGCCATCGAAGCCACGGCGACCGACGGACAGGATCTCTTCTCGCGCGTGACCTCCACCGTCTATCCGTTGGTGTTCCGATGACAAACGCTTCCCTTTCCCGGCGGCTCCTGGCGCCGCTGGGCCTCGTTGCGCTCGCGTTTTCGGCATCGTGCCGAGAGACGGAGCCGCAGCCACCTCGCGCCACGCTTTCGACCGCTCGCGAGGTGGAGGTGGGCCTCGTCGCGTCCACACTCACGCCTCGCAAGGGCGACACGCTCGTGATCGTGGCGCGCCTGACGAGCGGGAACGCCGTGAAACCGGCCGCGAGCTTCACCGCGCGTCTTGCGTACGACGCCGCGCGTCTCACCTTCGCCGGCGAGGCGGCGAGAGGCGACGGCGGCCTGCGCGTCATCAACGGCGACATTCCCGGTGACGTGCGGGTGGCCGGCATTGCGAGCGACGGATTCCGGAGCGGCGATCTCGTGGGCCTACGCTTCGTGATGCAGGCGTCGGGATCGGTGGGTGAGCTTCGCTGGTCGGTGGACGAACTGCATGCCACCGACGGCGAGGATCTCGGGCGCGTGGTCGTTCGCGCACCGACCGTGGACGCGGGGGTGGCCCGATGATCTCGTTTCGGCGCGCGCTGGTTCTCATGTCGCTGCTGGTGGTCGCAGCCTGCCGTTCAGCGCCCCGTGAGACCGCCGAACAGGTCGAGGCCACGACGCCGCCGGCCGCAACGCCCGCCGCCACGACCGGTGGCAGCGCAGCAACGGGCGCCCCGGTGATCACATCGCTCGTGCCCGATCAGGTGCGCCTCGCGGCAAATACCATCAGCGAGATCGTCGTACACGGCACCGGATTCGCCCCTACCGGCAGCAACATCGTGCATGTGGGACCCATCGTCCTGCGCGACGTGCCGGCCAATGCGGCGGGCACGGAGATTCGCGTGGTCGTGCCGGCGCGCTACACCTCGAACGCCGAGGCGCCCCCTCGCCCGCTCTTTCCTGGAAGCTATCCCGTGCAGGTGGAATCGCGCGGATTGATGAGTAACTCCGTCATGGTAAAGGTGACTTCATGAAGCACGTGAAATTAGGCGGACCGGCGCTGCTCCGCGCCCTCGTCGGGCTCGTGGTGGCGCTGCCGCTGGCCGCGCAGGAGCGGGAGGATGGCAAGGGTCGCGAAGCGCTGCAGCGCGCGTATGTCGCGCAGCGCGCCGACGCCTCCGGGCAGATTCCCCCTGGGGCGCTCTACCGGGCGTGGCAGCAGGTCACGGGGATGCCTAACGCCGCGGGCGGCGCCCTGGCCGATGCCAGCTGGCGACCGCTGGGCCCCGCCGGGCTGTTCATCAACCAGGAATCGTTCGGCGGCGTGTACGGCGGCGAGATGAAGGCGGGACGCGTGAACTCCATCGCCTTCCACCCGACCAACGGCCAGACGATCGTGCTTGGTTCGCAGGGTGGCGTGTGGCGCACCACCACCGGCGCCACGACGTGGACGCCACTCACCGACCAGCAGTGCACGTCCTCCATCGGGGCGGTGCTCATCGACCCGGCCAACCCGCAGATCATCTACGCCGCGACTGGTGACGCCCGCAGTTTCGTGCAGGCCGGCTGCGGCGTGCTGCGCTCCATCGATGGCGGGAATAGCTGGCAACCGCCGCAGACGACCACGCTACTTGATGCCTTCACGTATCGCCTGGCCATCGACAAGCGCACGGCGGGATCGGTGGCCAGCACCACCGTGGTGGCGGCCACCAGCAAGGGCGTGTACGCATCGGTCAACAGCGGCGCGCAGTGGTCGCAGCGCATTGCCGGCCGCGCGACCTCGGTGGTGGCCGATGACTCGCGTCCGGGCGTCATGTTCGCGGCCGTGGTGAACGGCGCGAACAACCCGCGCAGCACGCTGTACCGGTCGGTGGATGGCGGCGTCACGTGGAACGTGCTGCCCACGCCGCTCGCGAGTGGCGCAACCCTCGCGCGCATGGAGCTCGCCGTCTCGCCCGCGGCGCCCGGGATGGTCTTCGCGCTCGCCGGGGATTTTCAGACGCGCGAGTTCATCGGTGTCTTCCGGTGGGACGACGCGCGCTCGCAGTGGACGCGGTTGCCGGCGACGGGAGTGGTCACCGATCAGGACGCCTATCCCGCGACGTTCGGGGCACAGGCCGAGTACGACCTCGCGCTGGCGGTGGACCCGCGCAATCCCAATCGCATCTGGATCGCGGGTGTGGGCGCGTTCCTGTCGGAGGATGGCGGCGTGACCTTCCGGCACACCGCGAAGCAGATCCACGTGGACTGGCACGCCATCGCGTTCAATCCGAGTGACCCCGACCAGATGGCGGCGGGCACCGACGGCGGCATCTATCTCTCGTACGACGGCGGGCGCACCTGGCGGGGGCGCAACTTGGGGCTGGCGATCTCACAGGTGTACCAGGGCATCTCCGTGCATCCCTCGGGACTGTGGATGTACGCCGGGCTGCAGGACAACAACGCCATCTACTACTCCGGCAGCTCGGTGTGGAGCAACCTGTCGTTGCTGGGTGACGGCGGCTATACCGTGTTGAGCCGCAACGATCCCTCCACGGTGTGGGTCACGCATTCGTTCAACAACTTCATCATGCGGCAGTCGCGCGGGGTGAAGGAGGAATCGCGCTCCAATGGCATCAATTTCCAGGATCGCGCTGGCATTCCCCGTCCGCTCGCGATGGACCCCGTATCGTCGTCCACCTTGTACTTCGGCACGCACCGGCTCTACCGCACCACCAACGAGGGGCTCGACTGGTTTCCGATCACCACCGACCTCACGCGCGGCAGCGGCTTCATCACCGCCCTGGCCGTGGCGCCAAACGACTCGCGCGTCATCTGGGCCGGCACCAGCGACGGCGTGCTGGCGGTGTCACGCGATGCCGGTGCCAATTGGCTGGCGCTGGCGTTCAGCACGTCGCGCAACTTCACGCGCATCGTGATCGATCCGGCCGACGTGAACCACGTGATCGCCACCGCATCCACCCTCAACGCCCCGCGCGCCACCGAGACGCGCGATGGCGGGCAGACGTTCTTCGCGGGCATCGGGCTCAACCTGCCGAACATTCCGGTGCACGTGGGGCTCCAGATTCCCAACTCGAACATTTTCATGGTGGGGACCGACGTCGGCGTCCTGCAGTCGGTGAATGGCGGCCAGACGTGGACTCAGGGCCCCATCGGCCTGCCGCTCACGATCATTCACGACCTCGTGTACGTGCAGCAGACGGGCACCATCTACGCCGCCACCTTCGGCCGCGGCGTATTCGCGTACCGTCCGGGGGTGACGCCCGCCGTGCTGCGCGGCGACGTGGACAAGGATGGCCGGCTGAGCGCGCAGGATGCCCTGCTCATCCAGCAGGCACTCGTGGGACTGGAACTGCCCGCGGGGCGGTCCGCATTCCCAGAGGGCGACGCCAACTGCGACGGCCAGCTCACGGCGGTGGACGCGCTATTGATCCTGCGCAACGTGGTGGGGCTGCCTAACGTCGGCGTGTGCGTGGGCACGACGCAGCGTGTGGCCCCCAGCCCGGCGATGATGAAGGAGGACCCTGCGTCGCGGCGGGTGTTGCAGGGGCGTTGAGAAGACGGGAGGACGAGAAGACGAGAAGACGAGATGGACAGCGACAACCCGCCCGTCCCGACTCTCACTCACCTCTCGTCTTCTCGTCTTCTCGTCTTCTGGCATTCCGGGCAATAAAACGTGCTTCGCGCGGCTTGCACGATGCGCCGGATGTCAGCGCCGCAGCGGCGGCAGGGGCGGCCCTCGCGGTCGTAGACGTTGAATCGCACGCGATCCGAGATGCCGCCGGCGCCGTAGTAGCGCTCCGGATGGTCGAGCGCTTTTTGCAGGGCGCGCTTAACCCCGGCGGCCACCGCAGCCAATGCTGGTCGTGTCAGCCGATTCGCGGCCCGGCGCGGATCGACCTTGGCATACCAGAGCGCCTCCGACGCGTAGATGTTGCCGATACCGGCCACCAGCGCCTGGTCAAGCAGCACGGGTTTGATGGGGCCGCGACGTAAGCGCAGCTTCGCGTACAGCCACAACGCGTCGAACTCGTCCGACGTCGCCTCCGGTCCGAGTGCGGGAAGCGGATCAATACCGGCAGCGAACAGCGAGACCGTGGACAGGGCGCGCGTGTCATCCAATGCGAGGCGCGTCCCGTCGATGAACTCCAGCACGAACCGGGCATGCGCGGGCGGGGGCTCCGCGGCGCGGCCGATCGACCAATCGCCGGTCATGCGGAAGTGGATCAGGAGGGAGCGCCCGCTCTGCAGCAGGAAGCGCTGATACTTGCCCCTGCGAATGACGTCCTGCACGACGTCGCCACGAAGCGTGGCGGCCACGGCGTCGGGGAGGGCGCGACGTTGCGCTGGATGCAACACTCGCGCGTGCCCGATGACTCGGCCGACGATGGCGTCGCGCGCGAGTCGCGCGGCAAACTCGACCTCGGGAAGTTCGGGCATCCGCTCGTCAGGCGCGCGTCATGGACACGTCATCGACTCGTCATCGACACGTCATCGACACGTCAGGGTGGGGGTCGTCAGGCGCCGGCGAGCGCCTTCTTGCGCCAGTAGCGGGCGAAGCCGAACCAGGAGGAGCGGACGGAATTCACGTTGACGTACTCCGCCTGTTCCGCGGTGAGGCCGCTCGTCAGGCGTGCGTGTTCTGCCGCGGCGAAGGCGGTGGCACGCTCCTCGTCGGACGTGCCGGAGGCGAGGGAGGCGCGAACGGCCAGGCTCCACGAGATGATGCGATCCCACAGGGAATCGAGGTGCGCGACCGGATGGCGCACGGACCCGAAATGCGTGAGCAACAGCGCCTCCGGTCCCCAGGCCGCGACGAGTTCGAGGCTCGGCTTCCACGCTTCCAGGTCGATGTCGGGCGGCGGTGCCGCCGGATACGCGGGCGTCCCATGCTGCGATGCTTCACCGGCAACGTCGCCCACGAACGCCATGCCGGTGCGCTCATCCAGGTAACTCACGTGATGCCAGGCATGGCCCGGCGTATACGCCACCTGCAACGGGCGCTCGCCAAGCATCAGTCGCTCGTCACCGGCGAGCACCACCAGCTGTCGCGCGGGTACGGCTTCAAACGCGCCCCACAACCGCTCCATGTCGGCCTGATAGATCCGGCGGGCACTGTCGAGCAGGCGCGAGGGATCCTCCATGTGCGGCGCGCCCCGGGCGTGGACGTAGACGCGAAGCGCGGGATTCTCCCGCGCCAGCGAGCCCGCGATGCCCGCGTGATCCAGGTGGATGTGCGTCAGCAGCACGTGACGCACATCCGACACCGACGCGCCGAATGCCTCCAGTGCCTGACGCAGCTCGTCGCCGCACGATGACGGACCGGGATCCACGATCGCCACGCCATCGTCGGACGCAACGAGATAGGCCGCGACCGCTTCGGGCCGCTCCAGATGACGCAGGTCGGCACAGGCTATTCCGTCGGCAACGGCGCGGAGATCGCTCATGGCGTAAGTCTCTGGGATGCGAGTGAGGTCTCGTAAGGCATTCGTTAGGAAATCTAACGAGTGAGAGTAGAAGGCACTTGCGCGCCTTACGACACTTCCTACTTTTGTGGATCAGCCTAACAGGCGTGGGGTGCATGGCGTCACAGCCGCAGCGTTCGCTCAAACACGAATACGAGCTGTACGTCGAGCAGGAGATCGAGAACTACAAGGACTCGATCCCGCGTTCGCACATTCTCCGCATCGGCGACGAAGCGGTGACCAACCTCCGCGCCGCGGAGCAGGTCGCCTTCGACGAACTGCTGATCTGGGCGGAAGTCGACCGTATCATCCGGTTGCGGCTTCGCATCCCCTCCTATGTGTCGTGGCGTCGTCGCCGGCTCAAGCTGCTCGCCGTCTATCGCCGGCCGGAACACTGGGGCCTCAGCGCCGACGCACCGATCGTCCGCGAAATCCCTTCCGACGCCGAAGCCCACGTGCTCGTCGTCGGCGCCCAACAGGAGGGCACCGCGCTGTACCTCGCCGCGAAAGGTTGCCAGGTGACGGCCATCGAGGAAGATCCGGACGTGGTGGATCGCGTCATCGCCGCCGCGGGCCAGGCCGGACTCACGTCGCGAGTGAGCGGATGCGCCAGTGGACTCGACCAATGGTATCCCGAGGCCCCCCTGCATGCGGTGATCTGCTCCCCCGCTGCCCTCGAGCGACTCACGCCGGTCGAACGCGTGCGCGTTATCGAAATCCTCAAGAGCGCCACGCTCGACGGCGGCGTGCATCTCGTCCAGTCGCTGGTCGCCAATCATTCGGTCGAGAGTCTCGACGAACTGCGGGCGCGCTATCGCGGTTGGGACGTCTCGATCGTCCGCGACGAGAGCACGGCCCGGACATTTCTGGCGCGGAAGAACGTCGCATAACCCTGCGCGCCGCCCCACCGGCGCATTTTGCGACAGCGTGTCATTTTCATACGTGTCGTTTCGCGACGTATTTCAACAGCTTGGCGACTAGCGAAATGCCGAAGTCGTTCAAACGCAATGACTTAACTGATAGGACAGGCACTGGCACGACCGGTGCTTAGATAAGTAGGTGCGAGCGCTCTGCGAAGATCGCCACGCACACCGGCCGTATTCGGCGAACCGTTCTCGCCGGCTGCGGCCGGTCTGGTGTCACGACGTATCGAAGGTGGAAGGCCATGAATCCGCCACACCACCGCCGTCGTACTCCAGACAACCGTACCTACTATAGAAGAGGAGGCCACGCATGACGAAGAATCGTCAGGGCGTTGTGGAAGAAGAGCCCATCGGCATCGTCATTTCCCGGGGGAGTCGCGCCGAGCCACCACCGCGCGTGTCGGCATACGTGTGGGGACGGGAGCCGGAACTTGAGGTGACCCCGTTCGATTTCCGAGCAGCCTGACCAACGCGGTCATGAATACAAGAAAGCCGACGCACTTCGCGCCGGCTTTCTTGTTTACAACCAAGCCAAAAAAACTAGCGCTTCTTGGCCTTCTTCGCGGCCTTCTTGGCCGGCTTCTTCGCGGTCTTCTTGGCAGTCTTCTTCTTGGCAGCCATGAGAGTATCCCCTGGTCTGTAGTGAATCACCGGTCCGATCCCCCGGTGGATCGGTCGGCAGCAACCGAATGCGTTCGCATCCGGCTGGTCGGTCGCGCCAGACTACAGCGCTATGTGAACAACACCTGCGTATCGACGAGCTTTAGGCTTGCATGCTAACGCGAACATTTACTGGACGACTTGACAATCACGGCGTTTCGATTTGCCGTCTGGTTATAACGCAATACTGCTGCTCAAAATTTTGCAACGGGCAAGTAACAGTTGGCGAAAAATATTTCTGCGAGCGCATGACCCGCTTCCAACGACTCTCTGCGCTGTCGCGCATCGTAAGGCAGTCGTGATCCGCACTCCGTGGTACCGCAGCCGCAATGCCGCAATGCCGCAATGCCGCAATGCCGCAATGCCGCAATGCCGCAATGCCGCGCGCCGTCCCGCCGCGATGTAACGCGACGCCCGCTCGGCGGCTCAACCTGGAGCTTGACGTGTGGTGCGCGCAGCCGCTCGATCCGACGTCGAAGCTCGCATCGCCGTGAAAGGGGGCGACTGTTCTCCGGGACATCTCGGGCGCGGAACCCAGCGCAGCGGGACAAGTCAGACCGGAGAGGCGGGATGCGGTTGTGAGGAACGGTATTCGTGTTGACGCCACGCAATGTCCTCGTTCGCACTTGATAGGTGCTGAACGCGAATATATGAGCACCCCGCGATGCGCGCAATACTCCCGTGTGCGCTTTCACCTCGCCCCCCACCCGCCTAACGAGTCCGGCTGGACGTGCAGACGGCCGCCGCCGCACGGGCGAATGGCCCGCGATGCACGCACCGCGGTGCCCGGTCGGTGGACCGCGATGCACGCACTGCGGCGCCCGGCCGGTGGACCGCTGCCGTGCGCGATGTGCGCGCCACCGTGCCCGGCGCGTGGACCGTAGCCGTGTGTAGCGTCGAGCGCGCGACTGGACGCGGAGCGAGCACGCCCCCCTATTTCACCGGAGAAACCGACTATCACCCGCTCGATTCTTCATGCCCAACCTCACGATCGACGGACATCCGGTCTCCGCGGAATCCGGCGCGACCATTCTCGATGCGGCGCGCGCGGCGGGGATCTATGTGCCCACGCTGTGCTGGTATCCCAAGCTGCCCAACGTCGGCAACTGCCGCATCTGCCTCGTATCCCTCGAGGACACTCCCAAACTCCTCCCCGCCTGCGCGACGCCGGCCGCGGACGGCATGGTGGTCACGACGGAATCGGTCGCTGCGGTGAAAAGCCGGCAGGGCGTGCTCGGCATGCTGCTCGAGCGCTATCCGGTGGCCGACATCCCGGCCGGTGGACACCGCAACGAGTTCGAGGCGCTGGTGCGACGCTACGACGTCCCGACGACGTCGTCGGCCGGCCTGCCGCTGCGCAGAGGAGACGAGCGCGAGGGCGACCCGATCATTCAGCATGACATGTCCACCTGCATCCTGTGCACCCGCTGCGTGCGCGCGTGCGAGGACATCCAGGTGGTGGGCGTGCTCGACGTCGCGCACCGCGGGGAGCACGCCCAGATCATCGTCGGCGCAGATGGGAATCCCGAGCACGCCGGCTGCACGTGGTGTGGCGAGTGCGTGCGCGTGTGCCCGACGGGCGCCATACACGACATCATCCCCATGGCCGTGCGGGCGTCGAATGGCGAAATGGTTTCGCACGGCCCCTCCAACGCGATGCCGCCCATTGACCGCACGGTGCGGTCGGTGTGCCCGTACTGCGCGGTGGGATGCCAGCTCGACCTCGAGGTGCGCGACAACACGGTGGTGCACGTGCGGTCGCCCTGGATCGAGGAGAACACCCCGAATCAGGGCTCGACGTGCGTGAAGGGGCGCTTCGGCATCGATTTCGTTCAGCACCGGGACCGACTCACGACGCCGCTCGTTCGGCGTGGCTGGCGCAAGCAACACGGACGGTGGGTCTTCGATGCCACGCATGACAATGCGGAGCTGTGGCCTCGGCGCGGAGGACCGTGGGATCTCATCGAGGCGGAAGCCCTCACGAAGAAGAAGCGGCCGCGGACAAACCCGCTCAACCAATCGCCCACCGGCATTGGCCCCTTGGGCGACGCTCGCGACCGCGTGGCCACGCCGGCCTCATGGTACGAGCCCTTCCGGACCGCCACATGGGATGAAGCCCTGGAGATCACCGCGCAGGAATTGGTGCGAATCCGCGATGAGCGCGGCGCGATGGGGCTGGCGGTCTTCCAGTCGGCGAAGTGCAGTAACGAGGAGAACTACGTCCTGCAGCGGATGTTTCGCGGGGGACTGGGCACCAACAACGTGGATCACTGCACACGCCTCTGCCATTCATCGTCGGTGAGCGCGATGCTCAGCGCCATGAACACCAGCGCCGCGTCCGGCTCGATGCGGGAGGTCGAGCACGAGGCGGACGTGATCTTCGTGTTGGGAGCGAACACGACGGAATCACATCCGGTGTTCGGGGCGGCCATCAAGCGCGCGGTGAAGCGCGGCGCTCGACTCATCGTCTGTGACCCCCGCCGCATCGAGTTGGCCGAGCGCGCGCACATCCACCTGCAGGCACTGCCGGGCACGGACGTAGCCGTGATGAATGGCATGCTCAATCACATTCTCACGATGGGACTAGAGGATGCCGCCTTCATCGCCAAGCGGACGCACGACTTCGACAAGGTACGGGAAGCGGTACGGCCCTACACCCCCGAGCGTGCGGAGCAGATATCCGGTGTGAGCGCCGCCGCCATTCGAGAGGCGGCCGAGCTGTACGCGCGCGGACCGAAGTCGAGCACGCTCTGGGCCATGGGACTCACGCAGCACCGCACGGGCACCGACATCGTGGCGTCGCTGCTCAACCTGCTGCTGGCGACCGGCATGATCGGGCGCTGGGGGGCAGCCATGCTTCCAATTCGCGGCCAGAACAACGTGCAGGGCGCGAGCGACGTCGGCGCGATCCCGATGTTCTATACGGACTACCAGTCCGTCGCCGATCCGGAAATTCGTCACGTGTTCGCGCAGGAGTGGGGCGTGCCCGACGAACGGATTCCGCTCGAGCCGGGCCTCAAGGTGACGGCCATCGCACACGAGGGCTCGCCGGTGACGGGGATGTACATCCTCGGCGAGAACCCCATCCTGTCGGACCCCGAGGTGGCACGCGCGGAGCAGTGGTTCCGCGGACTTGAATTCCTCGCGGTGCACGACCTCTTCCTGACAGAGACGGCGCGCTACGCGGATGTCATTCTTCCCGGCTCCTCGTTCGCCGAGAAGGATGGGACGTATGTGCACACCGAGCGCCGGATCCAGCTCGGACATGCCGCCATCGAGCCGCCCGGCAATGCGCGTCGCGACCTGGATGTGCTCGTGGAGCTCTCCAATCGCGTCGGACTTCCCTCACCCTTCGTGGATGCATCGGAGGTGTTCGATGAGATCGCGCGGGTGACGCCGTCGTGGCGCGGTGTGTCGCATGCGCGCCTGGAAGAGAGCGGAGGCCTGCAGTATCCGGTGCCGGATGCATCGCATGCCGGGACGCCGTTCCTGTTTGCCGACGCCTTCCCGACCAAGGACGGCAAGGCGACGTTCGTGCCCGTCGAGTTCCTTCCCGCCGCCGAGTTGCCCGACGAGATGTACCCGTTCCTGCTCAACACCGGTCGTCAGATGTACCACTGGCACACTGGCACCATGACCAGGCGCTCGTTCGCGCTGGACTCCAGGGAGCCGACACCCACGGTCGAGTTGAATCCTCTGGATGCGTCGGAGCTGGGCATCTCGGACGGCGAGAGCATCGTGGTCACTTCGCGCCGATCGCAAATCGAGATCAGCGTGCGTCTCTCCGATCGCGTGGCTCGCCGTCAGATCTTCATCCCGATGCACTATCGCGAAGCGGCGGTCAATCTGCTGACGAACCCCGTGCTCGACCCGGTGGCGGGCATTCCGGAGTTCAAGGTGTGCGCGGTTTCCGTACGGAAGTCGGGCTAGATTTCCCGGCGTCCACTCTCGCCGGTACCACCCTCATCGTTGCTGCCTCATGGATCTGGGACTGAAGAACAAAGTCGCGCTGGTAACTGGTGCTTCGAGCGGACTCGGGCTCGCCATCGCCCGGGAACTCAGTCGCGAGGGTGCATCCGTCGCAATCGTGGCCCGGCGCAAGGACGAACTGGAGCGCCAGGCGACCGCCATCAGCGCGGAGACCCATGGTCGCGTCCTGCCGCTGGCCATCGACGTGGGTGAGGCCGGCGCCGCGCAACGGATCGCCGACGAAGTGACCAACACGCTGGGCCCGGTCGACATCCTGGTGGCCAATGCGGGTGGTCCTCCATCCACGACGTTCGACTCCACCAGCGACGAGCAGTACCTGGCGGCGATCAACCTCAACCTCATGGCGTCCATTCGGCTGGCGCATGCGTGCGTGCCCGGCATGCGGCAGCGGAAGTGGGGCCGCGTGCTCTTCCTCACCTCCATGGCGGCGAAGATGCCAATTCCCGGCCTCATTCTCTCGAACACCGCGCGTGCCGGCTTGTTAGGCTTCGCCAAGACGCTGGCGAACGAGGTGGCGAAGGACAACGTGCTGGTCAACACGGTCCTGCCGGGGCACTTCGACACGGGGCGCGCGATTGAACTCGCCAAGATGAACGCGGCGCGGCAGCAGAAATCGGTCGAGGCGATCCTGGACGCCCGGCGCGCGGGTATCCCGCTTGGCAGGTCCGGGTCACCCGAGGAATTCGCGGCGGTGGTCACCTTCCTTGCCAGCGAGCGCGCGTCCTTCGTGACCGGCGCCGTGTTCCAAGTGGATGGCGGGCAAATCAGTTCGCTGGTGTAGGAGCGAATCGGTGCGGGCGGTCTGCTTCCACTGGCCGCTCACGCATGCGACTTTTCGCGTCGTATCCGAGGACTGCCTTGCGGCGCACGCCGTGCGCCGAGCGTCCCCAATCCTCCCGATTTCTCCGCATGCGTGCCCTCGTAAAAACCGTCGCAGGTCCCGGCTTCACCCTCCAGGATGTTCCACGACCGACCATTCGCGACGACGAAGTCCTCATCAAGGTGCGGCGAGCCGGCGTGTGCGGCACCGACGTGCACATCTACGAGTGGGATGCCTGGGCCAGCGGCCGCTGCGTGCCTCCCTTCACCGTGGGACATGAGTTCGCGGGCGACGTGGTGGAGGTCGGCTCGCTGGTGCGCGACGTGGCGGTGGGCGACCGGGTGACCGCGGAGGGACACATCGTCTGCGGCCGCTGCCACCTGTGCCGCACCGGCAACGCGCACGTCTGCCCCAACACGAAGATCATCGGCGTGGACCGCGATGGCTGCTTCGCCGAGTTCATCGCCATGCCGGCGACCAACGTCTGGCATCTCGACGCCAACATTCCCTACGAGATCGGCGGCATTCACGATCCGCTCGGCAATGCGTTTCACACCGCGTTGCACGACACCGACATTCCTGGATCGACCGTGCTGGTCACCGGATGCGGGCCCATCGGCATCTTCGCGGTGGGCATCTGCGCCGCAGCGGGCGCTTCGCGCGTGATTGCCAGCGACGTGAACCCGCGACGGCTTGCACTGGCCTCGAGCATGGGTGCACACGATGCCGTGCAGCCCTCTCAGGTGGGCGAGGCGGTACGTCGCGCGACAGACGGGCTTGGAGTGGACGTCGTGCTGGAAATGAGCGGCGTGAGCGCCGCGATTCATCAGGCCTTTAAGGAAGTGCGACTCGGCGGCCGCGTGCAGATGCTCGGCATTCCCGCCAATCCCATGGAAGTCGATTTCGCGACAGAGATCATCTTCAAGGGCATCACCGTGTACGGCGTCATCGGGCGGCGTATGTACGACACGTGGATCCAGATGTCACAGTTCCTTCGCTCCGGGAAGTTCGATCCGACGCCGGTCATCACGCATCGGTTCCCGCTCGAGGCATTCGAGGATGCCATTCGGGCCATCAAGAGTGGCGACGCGGGCAAGGTGGTGTTCGAGATTTCGTGAGGTGATTCGAGCGCGGGCGCGCGCGGTGGCAACTGAGGTCGCACGCAGCGATTGACGCCCGGACGCTCGACGGACGACTAACGGGAGTGGGATATGCGAAGGGCAAGAGGTGTGCGCGCGGTGCTACTGGCCGCACTGCTCGCGGGTACAGGATGTTCTACTGGCACGGCGGGTGTCACCAGCACCGAGGTACGGGCGAACGACAACCGCACAAGCGCCGGCGTGCTGAAGGATGGCGTGCTGACGCTGGCGCTGGTTGCAACGCAGGCTACCTGGCATCCCGCAGCCGCAACGGATTCTTCCCTCGTCGTAGCCGCCTTTGCCGTGGAAGGCGACGCTCCCCAGATTCCGGGGCCCCTCATACGCGTGCCGCTTGGCACGCAGGTGAAGGCGACCGTGCGGAACACGCTGAGTGACACGCTCGTGCTCTGCAAGTTGCGGCAGGTGAAGTGCGAGCTGGCCGATGGCGTGCGTGTGGCGCCGGGAGAATCGGGGGCGTTCGACTTCGAGGCGGATCAGTGGGGCACCTCAGCGTACCGTGCGGTGAGTGCCGTGCCCGACTCGGTGCGGCCACGACTGGATGATCGTCAGCTGATGGGCGGCGTGGTGGTGGACTCGGTCGGCTCCACGACGGACGACCGCGTGATGGTCATCAACACGTGGGTGTCGCCCGCGGACAGCTTCCGCTTCGTGCAGGCGATCAACGGCAAGACGTGGCCGCATACCGAGCGATTCAGTGCGAACGTGGGTGATTCGTTGCGCTGGCGCTGGATCAATGCGGGCGCCACCGAGCACCCGATGCACCTGCATGGTTTCTACTTTCGACTGGAGTCGAGGGGAGACGTCAGCGGAGACACGCTCATCGCCGCGGATGCACGTCCGCTCGAAGTGACGGAGAATCTCGGACCGTGGGGCGTGGCGACGATCGCCTGGTCGCCCTCGCGCGGCGGACAGTGGCTCTTTCACTGCCACAAGGCGGCCCATATGTCGGGCAACCAGCACGCGTTCCTCGCGGGCACCCCGATCGATACCGCCATGCACATGGACGGCGCGATGCACATGGCCAGGGACATGGGCGGTCTCATCATGGCGATCAACGTGACGGGAGATCCGACCGCCGATCTTCCAGTCGCGGCCTCCCCTGCCGCCGTCACCCGCTTCGATCTCTCCATCATCGAGCGTGCGCATTACTTCAAGGACTCGGCGAACGCGCTCACGTTCGAGGTGTTGCCGTCCGCCCCCGCCATTCGCGGACCCGATCCGGTGCCCGGGCCCCTGCTGACGCTGACGCGAGGCGTGCCGGTGGAGATCGTGGTGCACAACAGGATTGGAGCGCCGTCGACCGTTCACTGGCACGGGCTGGAGCTCGAGGGCGTCTATGATGGCGTCGCCGGATTCAGCGGCGTGAGCGGCAGCGTGACGCCGATGATCGCGCCCCGGGATTCCTTCGTCGCGCGCTTTACTCCGCTGCGTAGTGGCACCTTCATGTACCACTCGCATGTAAACGAGGAGTCCCAGATGGCTCGGGGTCTCGTCGCGCCGATCGTGGTGCTGGAGCCCGGCGAGCGTTTCGATGCGACGCGGGACCATGTCCTGCTGTTTGCCCAGCACGGCCCTGGCGACCTGGCGCAGATTGCGGTGAATGGCAGGATCCCGGCGGCTCCGATCGTCCTGCGTGCCGGCGTTCCAAATCGCCTGCGCCTCATCAACATCACCGCCATCGATGAGGTGACCGGCGAGGTGTCCGGCAACGCAGCGCCCCTGAGCTGGCGGGTGGTCGCGACGGACGGGGCGGCAGCGCCCCCTTCGACGATTGTGTCTGTGCCGGCACGCTTCCGCTTCGGCCCCGGGCAGATCATCGACGTGGAGCTGACGGTGCCGAAGGGCCGCTACGGGATGAAGGTCGTGACGTACAACAATTTCGAGATTCCGCTGGTAGCTCGTTAGGCGCCGCTGCGCTGCAGCCGCTGGCGGTAGGCTGTGCGCTTGCCGCGTCGCGGGGCGGCGAATTGATTACGGAAGCCTCCGGCCTCGTGCCGGTGCCGGCCCCTTCCCTCTCCGGCCCATCCCGATGTCATTGAACGCGAACTTCACGGCCGACCTGCAGGGTCGCCTGGATCAGCTCAAGGCCGACAAGGTCTACAAGCGACTCAACTACCTGGAGACGCCGCAGTCGGCCTGGGTGGAAATGGAGGGGCGCGGGAAGATCCTTATCCTGTCGTCCAACAACTACCTCGGCCTGTGCGATGAGCCCAGCGTGGTGCAGGCTGGCATCGACGGGTTGCAGCGATTTGGCGCCGGCACGGGCAGCGTGCGCTTCATCTGCGGGACGTTCACCGTGCACCGCGAGCTGGAGCAGGCGCTGGCGCGCTTCGTGGGCACCGAAGCGTCCATGAGCTACGTCTCGGCGTGGAACGCCAACGAGGGCCTCACCGCGACGGTGGTCGAGTCGGACGACTTCGTGATTTCGGACGAGCTGAACCACGCCTCCATCATCGACTCGATGCGGCTGGCGAAGTCCATCACCAAGTGCACGACCGGTGTGTTCAAGCATTCGGACATGGATGACCTGGTCGCCAAGCTCAAGGCGAACAAGGGCGCCAAGCGCCGTCTGATCTGGACGGATGGCGTCTTCTCCATGGAGGGCAGCATCGCCCGCCTGCCGGAACTCCTCGACATCGCGCGCACGCACGACGCGGTGGTCATCATGGACGATTCGCATGCCACCGGGGTGCTGGGAGCCACGGGGCGCGGAACCGCCGAGCACCATGGCGTGCTGGGCGAGGTGGACGTGATCACCTCCACGTTAGGCAAGGCCGTCGGGGGCGCGGCGGGAGGCTTCGTGGCCGGCTCAGCCGCGCTATGCGACATGCTCACGCAGCGCTCGCGCCCGCAGCTCTTCTCGAATGCCCTTCCCCCCACCGTCGCCGCCAGTGCGCTGCACGCGGTGCGCGTGATGGAAGCCGAGCCGCAGCGCGTGGCGCGGTTGCGCGACAACGCGCGCTACTTCCGCGAACAGATCATCGAGGCGGGCTTCAAGCCGCTGGACGGCGAGACCCCCATCGTGCCGATCATCATCGGCGAGACGGCGGCGGCGATCCAGATGAGCGAGATGCTGCTGGCGGAGCAGGTGTTCGTCACGGGCTTCGGATTTCCCGTGGTGCCCCAGGGAGCGGCGCGCGTGCGCTGCCAGCTCTCGGCGGCGCATACCAAGGATGACATCGATTTCGCGGTGCGGGCGTTCCGGACGGTGGGGGCCAAGCTCGGCATCGTCTGAGTACCGCGCGGGTGTCGCAAGCGTGGGTTGCACGGGAGCCTCCGTCTGGGTCGACGGGGGCTTTTCATTTCACAGAGACACGTGGCCGCTATTCGGGCGTGAAGCGTGACCTCGCGCACCGTCGCGTTGTGGGAGAAATCCCCTTCCCGGCTGCCACGTCATCCCCGGTGATTCACCCGTTCGCACCGGCGTTCCCGCGGGGGGTGTCTCCGTGACCACTTCGGCCCGATCCTCGTCCCTCAGATGAGCTTTAGGGATTCGAGCGGCATCGTCGTGTACCCGCTGCGCGCCCCGACCACCGTGGACTGTGCTCCGCTGACACTGGGGGACCATCGATCGGAATGCTCACGATGACGTTCAATGCGCCGCTCACTGGAACGCGTCCGGGCGGCGAGGACACATTCACCCAGCGCGTTTCCCCGAGGCTTTGCGTATGCGCATCGTTCGCACGTTCGGACTGGTCCTCTTCGCCGCCGTCGCTCTTCCGTCCGTCGGTCGTGCACAGGCCATGTCACACGCGGCCCCCAAGGCAGCACGCAACTTTGACGATTCGTGGTTCTGGGGCGTGAAGGGCGGCTCCACGATGTTCACCACGGGTGACAACGGCAGCGCGAAGGTCAGCGCCCCCACCGTCGGCGCGGAGTGGCTCATCACCCGCACGCGCGTGGCGCTGAATCTCTCGATCGAGCAGGCCTTCTTCGACCGCAACGCCGTCGTCTTCGATAACACGGCGCCGGGCTCGGCACGCAGCGTGAGCATCAGCGACCTGCGTCGCTACAATGCAAGCCTGTTCGTTTTCCCCGTCCGCTATGGCTCGCTGCGACCCTACGCCGGCCTCGGGCTGGCCCTCAACGTGATTCAGAGCGCGGAGCCGCAGGGCACGTACAGCAGCAGCCAGGCGCAGCAGAACGTGTTCAACACGGTGAACGAGCAGAGCAGCCGCACCTCCCCGGTCTTCACGGTGGGCGCGCAGGCGGAAGTGTATCGCGCCTCCGTGTTCGCCCAGGTGGCCACGATGCCCACGCGCAACAACTTCCTCATCAACGGCGCCGCAAACACCTTCATGCTAGAAGCCGGCGTGCGATTCAACTTGCTAAGCGCGATCGAGCGCCTGCAGTAACGCCGCTCCCCGCGTCTTCACAACGAGCGCCGCGCCCTATTCG
>JBDSVW010000150.1:0-4679 GCA_039927015.1 Gemmatimonadaceae bacterium
GAGAAGACGAGAAGACGGGAAGACGGGAAGACGAGGGGGGGAATTCTGGGGGCGGTCGATCTCGCCATGAAGGGGGGCGGGAAGGCATCTTGTCAACGAAACCCTGAGCCCTCGATTCCGTACGTGAAATCACTCGGCTTTCGCACCCGACTCTTCCTCATCCTTTCGCTCTTTGCGTTAGTGCCGTCGCTGGCCCTGACGTTGGCGTGGGGAGTGGCCGCATCGCGTGCCCTGCCGTTGATGGCGGGAAGTGCGGCGTGGGAACGACTGGCCGAGTCTGGCAAGCAGGCCATCGGCGATGCCCGCAAGTCGCGCCTCACGACGCAGCAGCTGGCCTCGTTGCGAGCTCACGAACGTGAACTCGAGGAATCCGTGACGCAGGCTCGGCGCTTCCGCTTTCTGGCAACCCGCTTCATCCCCGTGCTTGGCATCGGGGCGCTGCTCACCATGGCGTTGCTGTGGGTGGCTGCGTCGCGTGTGGCGGGGCACCTCAGCCGGCAGTTGAGCCGGCCGCTCGACGAGCTCGTGCAGTGGACGGCACTGATTGGACGCGGCGAACCTCTTCCCGAGGACACGATGGTACGTGGTGCTCCCGAGTTTCAGCTTCTTCGCGACGGCATGCGTGGCATGTCGGCGGAGCTGTTGGTTGCGCGACAGCGGGCGCTGGACGCGGAGCGCCTGCGGGCGTACCGGGAGACGGCACAGCGCGTGGCGCACGAGATCAAGAATCCGCTCACGCCCATGCAGTTCGCGCTGTCGCGCCTCAAGCGCGATGCGGTGCCGGGTCAGGACGACGCGCTCGACGTGCTGCAGACGGAAATCACGCGTCTCGACGGGCTGGCGCGAAGTTTCTCGCAGTTTGGGCGCCTTCCCATGGGGCCACCGGCTGCGGTGGACCTGGCGGAGTTGGTCGACTACACAGCCCGTGCCGCTGTGCCCCCGGGCATCGCGCTCGACGTCGTGAGCGAACCCTCCCTCCCGATGATTCACGGGCACCACGATGCCCTCCAGCGCGCCCTGAGCAACGTCTTGTTGAACGCAGTGGACGCCTGCAACGGATCGGGATCGATTACCGTCACGCTGGCGCACGAGGCGGTGCACGGTGCCGCGGGGGTGGCGGTGAGCGTCCGCGACAGCGGGCACGGCATCGCGCCGGATCGACTGGCGGGGATCTGGGAGCCGTACGTCACGTACAAGACAGGTGGCACGGGACTCGGACTTGCCATCGCGCGGCAGACGATCCTCGCGCATAGTGGTACGGTCAGCGCCGACAGCGCTGTGGGAAGTGGCACTACGATACGTTTCGTCATTCCCGCCACTGGCGGGGGACTCACTGAGGCAGGAATCGTGTAATGGGACCAGAAGTGCTCGTACCACTCGGCGCCTTCGCCATGATCACCACCATCGTGGTCAACGTGCTTCGCTATCGCGAGCGGACGCGGGGGCACCGTCTTGGCGACGCAACCAGCGGCCACGAGATCGCCGGCCGTCTCGACCGGCTGGAGCAGGCCATTGAAGCGATTGCGGTGGAGGTGGAGCGGATCTCCGAGGGACAGCGTTTCACCACGCGGTTGCTGTCGGAGCGCGCGGAGGGATCGGGTCGCGGTGAGGTGGGACACCGCCTGGAAGGGGGACGATGACCGTGATCGCCACGTGCACCTGCCAGACGGAGGGATGAAGTGGACGAAGACATCCTGATTCCCGCCATGTTCTTCCTCACCGTCGTAGTACTGGCCATCGGGGTGCCGCTGGTGCGCGCGTACATCCGTCGCAAGGATTTGCAGCTGACGCGCGCTCCCGGCGAGGTGGTGCGGGACGAGCGGCTGGATCGCATCGAGAACGCGCTGGAGGCGGTCGCCGTGGAAGTGGAGCGCATTTCGGAAGGGCAGCGCTTCGTGACGCGCCTGCTGTCGGAGCGGTCGCGGGAACCGCTCGCAGTACCAGCCGGAGACCCCGGTACCGCCGCGGAACGCCGCCTCGCGCGGGATCAACCATGAGCGGGAGCACGGGACGATGATCCAACCGGCCGATGTGGCGATGGCGGCCATCGTGATGGGCACGGCGAGCGGGACGATCCTTTCCCTCGCGCGCATGTTCCTGAATCGCGGTGCGCGCCGGCCGGATGCGCTCGCTGCGGGCGAGCGGGACGGACGACTGGACCGGCTGGAACTGGCGATCGATGCCATCGCGGTGGAAGTGGAACGGCTTTCGGAATCCCAGCGGTTCACGGCGCGCTTGCTGGCCGAGCGCCTGCCGGCGTCGGACGCGCTGCCGCCAGCGACGCGCACCTAACGAGGAGTGGCAACCATGCGATACTCAGCAGGCTTCGCTTCACTGATCCCCGCCCCGCCGCAGGCGCAGGCACGGGACGCGTCGCCCTCGGAAGTGCGCGACGCGGTGCGGGAAGCCGTGCGCACGGCCATGCAGGGCACGCGCGACGGCCTGCGCGATGCCGGGCAGAGTCGCGGGGTGCTGGCGCAGATAGCGCCGCCGGCGCCCGCTGTTGCGCCCCAAGCGATGATCGACGCGATCAACGGCCAGATTGGCGCGGAGCGAGCGAACATCGAGCAGCTCACCAGCCAGCTCGTGAACGGGACGTCCAATGCGCGAGAGGAAGTCATCAGCTCGCAGATCCGGGCGTCGCAGGACCGGCTCGAGTCCCTGCAATCCCAGCTGGACAACGCCCTTGGTGCGCGCTCCACGCGCGAAGTCCTCCAGAACCCGCGGTTCGTGCCGGGCGACATGATTCCGCCGCAGGTAAAGGACATAAGTATCGCGTTCTTCGTCATGTGCGCTGTCATCGCCATCGGCATTCCACTCGCACGAGCCTTTGGGCGGCGCATGGACCGCAAGGGAGAGGCGGCCAAAAGCGCCCCCTCGTCGCCCACCCTCGAGCCGCGACTCGATCGGATTGAGCAGGCCATCGAAGCCATCGCGATCGAGGTGGAGCGGGTGTCGGAAGGCCAACGATTCACCAACAAGTTGATGGGAGAGTTTCGTGCGCTCCCGTCGCCGAACCCGCTG
The DNA here is from genome assembly GCA_039927015.1 of Gemmatimonadaceae bacterium. Taxonomy (GTDB): domain Bacteria; phylum Gemmatimonadota; class Gemmatimonadetes; order Gemmatimonadales; family Gemmatimonadaceae; genus SCN-70-22. The sequence goes on from JBDSVW010000150.1 coordinate 3,025, forward strand.
GAGCAGTGGCCAAAGGCCGGACAGAAGGAAGCGATGCCCGCCGCAGAGCGCAGCAAGGGCTAGTTGGTGTCCCGTCGATGCCCGCACGTGCGCCGTAGGGCGCCGGTTCGACCGCCTGCGCAGCGCCGCGCGGCGCGCAGGATCGCCGAGTAATGCCCAGCATCCTGATCGTCGACGACGAAGCCAATATCCGGCGAATGGTGGGGGCGCTACTCACCTCCGAGGGATACGAGGTGCGGGAAGCCGCGGATGGTGCCGCGGGCGTGGCGCTGGCGAACGAGACGGCGCCTGACGTGGCGCTGGTAGACCTCATGATGCCGGGCACGCTGGACGGGATCGGCGTCCTGGCTGCGCTGCGCTCGCAGCATGCCGATCTCCCCGTGATCATGATGAGTGGCCGTGCCGGACTCGCGGACGCGGTGCGCGCCACCAAGCTGGGCGCCTTCAACTTTCTCGAGAAGCCGCTCACGCCGGAGGGCGTGCTTCTCTCGGTGAGCTCGGCGCTCGAGTTGCGGCTGGCGAAGCGGGAGACGCAGGCGCTGCGCGCCGACCTCGGCCTCGATGGCGAGATGATCGGCGAGAGCGGCGTGATGGATGCGCTGCGCGCGCTCATCGCGCGCATTGCCCCCACCGACTCGCGCGTGCTCATCAGCGGCGAGTCGGGCACGGGAAAGGAACTCGTGGCCGCGGCGATCCACGGCGGCAGCGGACGCCGCGACCGGCCGTTCGTGCGGGTGAACTGCGCCGCCATTCCGCGCGACCTCGTGGAGAGCGAAATGTTCGGCCACGAACGCGGCGCCTTCACCGGCGCGACCGAGCGGCGGATCGGCCGCTTCGAGCTCGCCCACCGGGGCACCCTGTTCCTCGACGAAGTGGGCGACCTGGGCAGCGAGGCACAGGCCAAGCTCCTGCGCGCCATCGAGGCGGGGGAGATCGAGCGCGTAGGGGGAGGGAAACCGGTGCCCGTGGACGTGCGCATCGTGGCCGCGACCAACAAGGATCTCGCACGGGCCGTGCGCGAGAACACCTTCCGCGAGGACCTGTTCTTCCGCCTGAACGTGATTCCCCTGGCGCTCCCCCCGCTCCGCGAGCGTCCCGGTGACATTCCGGCGCTCGTCAGGCACTTCGCGACACAGACTCGGTTGCGGACCGGACGCGTGCTGCCGGCGTGGGATCCCGATGCGCTGGGCCTGTTGGAGCGCTACCGGTGGCCAGGCAACGTGCGGGAACTAGCCAACATCGTGGAACGGATGGTGATCCTGCATCCCGGGCAGCGTGTGACCGTGGAGGACGTGCGACGCGTGATTGCCGTGGATGTCGAGCGGGGCGCGACGGCCGGCGAGTCCGACGTGCTGCCCCATCCCGGCGGGCTCGACGCATCGCTCAGCGACACGCTGGATGACTACGAGCGACTGCTCATCTCGCGCGCACTGGCTGCGTCGGGGGGAAACATCGCCGAGGCCGCGCGCCGCCTGCAAACCGATCGGCCGAACCTGTATCGACGCATGAAGCGCCTCGGGATTGCCGCCGAGAGTGCCGTTTCCCCTTCAGCCTGACTCGCGATCACAACACGCCGCCCCTCCCACGATTCTCCCCGAGGCGCGGTCGTTGTGCGTCGCGTGCCCCGCGTGAATCGTTCTGGTGGAGGCTCGGCG
>JBDSVW010000151.1:0-17142 GCA_039927015.1 Gemmatimonadaceae bacterium
GCCGCCGCGCCGGTCGGGGAGACGTCGACCGGGCGCCCGTTGAGCTCCTTCACGACGCGGAGCGGGGCGAGTCGGGAACTGCCGCGTTCGTGCAGCGTCTCGAACCACCAGCGTTCGTCGGGCCCGACATACGCCCAGGAGATGTCGAAGGTGAAGGACACGCCATTGGCGCATTCCAACGCCACGAAGCCCGACTCTTCCACTACGTTGCCCTTCCGCGGCCGGTTGACATGCGCCCAGACGCGCTCCGGCGCCGGGAAGTCAGACAGCCACATGGCCAGGTCGATGAGGGGGAAGCCCTGCTCGAAGAGGGCGCCGCCGCCCGATTCCAGCCGGCGCAACCGCCAGCCCTCGATAGTTCCCCGGCGGTGGTACGATCCCGACCGCACGCCTTCGAGCCTTCCCAGTTCCCCCCCGCTCAGGAAACTGACGAGCGCCTGCACATCGCTGCGGAAGCGGTGGTTGTTGCCGACCAGCACCTTGCGACCGGCGCGCGCGGCGGCGGCGAGGATGCGCTCCACACCTTTGGACGTGAGCGAGAGCGGCCGCTCGCAGAAGACATCGACCCCCGACGCCAGCAGCTGCAAGATGTGCGGCTCGTGCAGATGATTGGGTGTGGCAACGATGGCCGCGTCGACCTGGTCGTACGCCAGCAGCTCATCGATGTCGGAGAAGGCATCGCGAATGTCGAATCGATCGGCCAGCGCGCGCGCCTTGGCCTGGTCGTTGTCGCACAACGCGACCAGCTGCGCGCCGCGCAGCTTGGCGAGAAGGGGCAAGTGGGCGAGTTGCGCGATGGCCCCTGCGCCGACAACGGCGATGCGTACTGGCGATTGCATGAGTCCGGGAACTGCGGTGAGTGCGTGATGACGGTGCCCGCGCGCCGCCGCCACGGCATGCGCTCAGGGAAGAAGCGTGAGGTGCGTCCCCGGATAGTATGCCGCCAGGATCGTGCGGACGTCATGCCCGGCTCGAGCGCGTCCGATCGCGCCCCACTGACACATTCCCACCCCGTGGCCATTGCCCCTGCCGTGCAGCGTGAGTTGCATGAGCCGGCCATCACGCCCCACCACCGGCTCCAGCGAAAAATAGGTGGAGTACACGATCTCGCCACTTGCTCCTCGCAAGACGTAGCGGATGTCGTTGCGCGCAATGGACAACGCGCCAGCCCCGGTGTCGAGCGTGAGCACGCTCACGCGGCCCGAAGGCGTCGATTGCTCCACGCGCGCTCCCCGGACGCCGCCCCCCGCCAGCGCGGCCGCGCCGGGCTGCGCCTGGACGTAGCGGGCCACCGCCTCGTCGAGCGCCGCGCGATCGAGGGTGCGCTCCCACCGGAAGCGGGGCGAGATGTCGCACCACGCCCGGTCGCTTCCCGGGATCCGGTCGCTCACACCGCGCAGGTACGCCTCGTCCCGCGCGCCGCGCCACACCTCGGAGGGCGCGGCGGTCTGTCCCCCGCACGTGGAGTGGTACGGGGCACGCACCACGCGGCCCGCCGACACCAGCACGAGGCCAGCCGTGGCCGCAATTGCCGCATCGGCCACGGCGGTCTCGGCATCCACCCCGCCATACACCTGGTCGCTCGCCGCCGCGGAGAGGTCGAAGGCCCGGGCCAGCGCCTCCTGACGGCGCACGACCGCGTAGCTGCGCGCGGCGATGGCCTGGGCCTGCACGGCGGCCGAGTCGTTAGGCAGCCGGCTGCCGAGTTCGAGGGGCACCACGCCGCGGAGGTATGCCTCCAGCTCCAGCCGGTTGACCACCAGAATCGCCGTGTCCGTCGCCACGAACTGGAACACGCCGCGGTACCGCCGTTTCTCCCACGTGAGCAAGGCGGATTCGTCGCTCGCAGAGAGCGTGAAGGGCTCGTCGCTCCAGGCCGTGGCGCGCGCACCATCGGGCGACACGGCGCGCAGCCTGCGATTGCGCCGCTCGATACGCCAACCCGGCGCCCCGTCGCCGCTGGCATGCACGCGTCCCCACGCGTCCCGCAGCGCCCACCCCCCGCGCGCCGAGAGCGGGGCCTGGTATGGGGCCGACGCCACCACCACCCGCACCACTCGCACCGCGCGCGCCGCCGCGACCGCCGCGACCGCCGGCCGCTGGGCCGCGAGGGGCCGCAACGGCATGGTGACGAGGCTCAGCAACGCGGCGAGCAGGACGTGTCGCACGGACACCGGGACGAGGGTCAACGGACTGACGCGGCCGACGCGCGCCTAACGACCTGCGACAAAGGACGCCGGGCGGTCGCGTGCCGTCACGCTAGCGCCCGAAGCTGCCCACCGACGCCGCCGCCACCGGTAACGATCGCGAGCGACGCGCGACCGGCGCCGCGGCCGGCGCATCGAGCGTGCGCAGCACGGTGCCCCGGAAATCGTAGTCGTCCACCACGTCGTCGAGGCGAATCTCCACCATCGTACCCGGCGCGGCATCGGACGTGATCCAGGTCACGCCATCGATGTCGTCGGCCTGTGCGTCGAGCCTCGCCTGGGCCAGCCCGCTCGCATCGGCCGGCCGATCGACCATGGCCCGAACGGTGCGGCCGACCCACGACTCGTAGCGCTCCGCCGTGATGTGCCGCTGCAACTCCTGCACGCGCTCCAGGCGCTCCCGCTTGACCACGTCGGGCACGTCATCGGGCATGTCGTACGCCTTGGTCCCCTCCTGGGCCGAGTACGTGAACCCGCCCACGCGCTCGATCTGCATCTCCTCCAGAAAGTCGAGCAGCTCCTGGAACTCCGCGTCCGTCTCCCCGGGAAAGCCCACGATGACCGTGGTGCGAATCGCCACTCCGGGAATGCGCTCACGCAGCTGCTGCAGCTTCTCGCGCTGGCGCTGCTTGCGTTCGGGACGGCGCATGCGCGCGAGCACCGAGTCGGCGGCATGCTGCATGGGAATGTCCAGATACCGCGCGATACGCGGCTCGTCGGCGATCAGGTCGAGCATGCCGGGGGTGAGACCGGCGCTGTAGATGTAGAGCAGCCGATACCACGGCACGGTGGTCTCGCGCAGGAGCGCCGTCAGGAGCTGCGGCAGCGCATTGCCGTCGCGCACGTCCCGGCCGTAGTGCGCCAGGTCCTGGGCCACGAGATTGATCTCGCGCGCACCCTGCGCCTCCAGCAACTGTGCCTCGCGCACGACATCGTCCAGTCCGAAGGAGCGGTGCTTCCCGCGCATGAGGGGAATGGCGCAGAACGCGCAGCCGTGATCACACCCCTCGCTGATCTTGAGGTAGCGCACATGCGGCAGTTCACCGGCGTACAGGCGCACCCCCGGATGCTGCAGCAACGGCGCATCGTCCAGCATCCCGCGCGCCTCGAGCTCGGGAATGAGGCGGTCGGCCTCGGTGGTGCCGAGGAAGAGGTCCACCTCGGGCAGCGACTCGATGAGCTCCGACTTGTGCCGCTCGATCATGCAGCCGACGGCCGCCACCATCCGGCAGGTGCCATCATCCTTGCGGCGCGCGGCATCGAGAATGGCATCGAGCGATTCCCGCTTGGCGGCATCGATGAAGCCACACGTGTTCACCACGATCAGGTCCGCGTCATCCATGGACAAGGACCGCTCGGCGCCGTGCGCCACGAGCTCAGCGATGTAGCGCTCGCTGTCCACCGTGTTCTTGTCGCATCCCAGCGTGAGTACCGAAAACTTCATGGACTTCCAGGGTGGGTCGTTAGGCGCTCAGTACTGCCGGTCGCGGTCCACGGTCCACTTGGGCCGCGTGCCGTGTTCGAGATCGGTGAGACATTCCAGGACGCCGGCCGCGGCGCCCCCGATCGTGGTGAGTCCGGAGATATGGGGCGAGACCATGACGCGCGTATCCTTCCACAACGGCGACTCGATGGGCAGGGGCTCGGCCTGGAAGACGTCGAGCGCGACGCCTCGCAGCCACCCTGCGTCGAGCGCCTCCGAAAGGGCGGATTCATCGACCACGGCCCCCCGTCCGGCATTCATCAGCACCGCGCCGCGGCACGCCTGCAACACCTCCCGGCTGATGAGCCCCCGCGTGGCCTCGGTGAGTGGCAGGGTGACAATGAACCAGTCCGCCACCGCCGCCATGTCGCGCAGGGCAGAGACCTGGGCCATGGTGGAGAAGATGCTCGCGTCGCCCTCTCCCGAGCGGGAGACGCCGTACACCTTGCAGCCGAGGGCCTTGAAGAGCTTTCCGACGCTCCGGCCGACGTCGCCCGTGCCCACCACCACCGCCGTCGTTCCCGCCAGCAGCTGCACGTCCCGCGGCGCCCACCGATGCAAGCGCTGGCACTGGGCCAGATCGATGAGCTGCTGCGAGAAGGCCAGCGCGCGGGCCAGCGCCCACTCGGCAATCATCGGCCCGAACGACTCGGAGCTGCGGGTGAGCAGGATATGCCCGGGCAGCTCCTCCGGATACAACCAGGAATCCACGCCGGCGCCCGTGCAGTGCACCCACCGGATGTTGCCCATGGTTGGAAGCGGCGGTCGCTTGAATCCTACGTACGCCTCGCCCCACGCCAGGTCGTCAGGCGCAATGTCCGTGTAGACGTTTCCGCGGATGTCGAGCTCAGGGCGCGCGGCGCGCAACGCCTGCGCGAGCTCGGCGTGCGCATTGGCTCCGATGACGACGCGCCGGGGAGCAAACGGCCCTTCGATGGGCTGGGACATGTGGGCTGGGCTACTGAAGGCGGCGCGCCGCCTGGCGGGCGGCGCGCGACGCGCGGTGTACATCGGCCGGATCATCCCGTCAGGCTCGACGCGGAATCCCGGGGATCGCAAGATAGCGACGGGGACGCCCGCGTTCCCGTCCCCACCATGCGCAGCGCCCGGCCGCACGGTGCGGCGCCGGGCGCCTCTCGGAGGCTACTTTGCCGAATCCGCCGCGGGCGCAGCCGGCACGGTCCCGGCCGAGAGGGGCAAACGGTCGCGGGCAATCCGCTTGTCCGGGGCGATGGACCAGTCGGGAATGCCGGCCCACCAAGCGTCGGCCCGCACCCCCGTGATGTTCAAGCGTCGATTGACGGCCGCGGTCAGGCGCGGCTCGTAGAGCCAGATGGCGGCGGCATCGCTGATGATCTGCTTGTACGCCTGTCGGTACAACTGCTTGCTGCGCGCCGGATCGAATGAGGTGGCAGCGCTGTCGAGATACGCGTCGAACGCGGCACTGGAGTAGCCGCCGAAGTTCGACCCGCCCTTTTCCGGAAGCGCCGCGCTTCCCCATGACTGCCGCGCCGACGATGGGGTGGGATCGGTGTGCCACGCATTGAGGGCCGCGTCGAAGTTCCCCGCCCGCAGGCGTTCGAAGAAGGTGTTCGGTTCGAGTTCCTCGATCGTCACGTCGACCCCGAGCTGCTTCCATTGTGCCTGCAGCAGGACCGCCATCTGCCGGCGCGTGGCGCTGGAGATGGGCGTGGACAGCGCGAAGCGCAACGGCTTGCCGCCGCGTTCGCGCACGCCATCGCCGTTCGTGTCGCGCCAGCCCAGGGAATCGAGCAGCTCGCCGGCCTTCACCTGGTCGAAGCTGTTGGCCGTGAGCGTGGTGTCGGCGGTAGACTGGGCGCGCACGACGGGCCCGATGCCGGGATAGCCCAGGGTGTCGAGTACGTTCCTCACGGTGCTGCGCACGTCCACTCCGAGGGAGAGGGCGCGGCGCAGCGCCACGTCGCTCAGGAGCGCATGCGGGCGCCGGGCACTGCCCTTGTCCCGCAGGTTGAATTGGACGTAGCCGTAGTCCAGGCTCGGATATGGCATCAGGGTGGCCACGCTCGAGGCGGCGACCTTCGCGACGGCGTCGCCGCGCACGATCTCGACGAAGTCCGCCTCCTCATTCACCACCCGAGCCCAGAGGGTCGTGGGATCTGGCGTGGTGCTCCAGATCACACGGTCAATCGACGGGCGACCGCGGAAGTTGGCGGTGTCGGCCACGAGTTCGATCACGGAGCCCTTCTCCCAGCGACTGAAGCGGAACCGGCCACTGCCCACGGGGTGCTGGGCGAAATCGGACTCCCGCAGCTTGTCGCGCGGGACCGAGGCCAGGAGGTGCTCGGGCAGCACCGCGAGATTGAAGATGACCTGGAAGAACTGCTCCGGCGAACGGCGCGCAAACCAGACGACCGCGGTGACCGAGTCGCGCACCGAGATGGAATCGACGTCGGAGAGCGACGGGGCAAGCGACGACGCCGTCTGGGGATCTTTGATGAGGTCGAGCGTGAAACGCACATCGCTGGCGCGCACCGGCGTTCCGTCGTGCCAGCGGGCGGCGGGGTTAAGCTCGAAGGCTATGGAGAGCGAATCGGCGCTCCACGACCACGACCGCGCGAGGCGCGGCGCATAGCCACCGTCGCCCACCGTGCTGAGCGACGCCGGCGGATCGGCGAGGTAGTCGAACACCTGGTCGACGACCTGCTTGCCCTGCACCGTCTGGAGCACGGGGGGCAGGAGAAAATCGGCGTCGGCGGCGGTGGCGATGATCACCGTGCCGCGCCCCTCATTGGGGTGTGCGCCCTGCTCGCTGCATGCGGCGAGCAGGCAGGTGAAGACAACCGCGGCAATGCGGCTTCCCGCGCGCAAGTTGGGCATGGTGAAATCCGGGTTCGTGGCCATGCCCTACGGACGCGCGGACGTGAGTCGTCGCAACGCGCCCGCGTCGGCGCACGGGCAGACGCGCCGGAGAGCGGTCAGCGACGCGCCGGAGAGCGGTCAGCGACGCGTCGGAGAGCGGTCAGCGACGCGCCGCTGGGAAAGGGCCGGTGGACGTTACCGGTAGTTGCCGAACTTGAGCTCAACGCCGAAGTCGGTCGAGCGGAGGAGGGCCATCGCCAGCTGCAAATCATCGCGCGACGGGGAGCTGACCCGCACCTGCTCGCCCTGGATGGCCGCCTGCACCTTTTTGAGCTTCGCATCCTTGATGGTCGCCGCGACCTTCTTGGCCGTGTCGGAATCGAGCGACATCTTGAGCCCGATATCCTTCTTGACCGTGTCGCCGCCGGCGGGCTTGTTATCACCCACGTCCAGGTTCTTCACCGGCACCCCGCGCTTGATCAGCTTCGTCTGCAGGATGTCGAACAGCGCGCGCATCTTGAAGTCATCGTCGGCGACGAGCGAGAGCTTGCCGTCGGCCCGGGTGAAGGCGATGCTCGCCTTGGAGCCCTTGAAGTCGTATCGCGTGGCGATCTCCTTCTCCACCTGATGCACCGCGTTGTCCACCTCCTGCAGCTCGACGCCGGTGGTGACGTCGAAGGAATTCGTGTCAGCCATGAAGAGTTCTCGTATCTGAAAATGTTGCCAGGAAAAGCACGCGCGCCGTCGCGGCGACTGGCGCTTCACAAGTTAGCCCCGCGGGGCGCCGCCCACGACCGCGAAACGCGATGCGACGCCCGGCGTCAGCTACCGGGTTCGGGCCGGAACGACAGGTCGAAGGCCAGCCACGTCAGCTTCGAGACCGGGTAGAGCACGAACGGAGCGACGGCCATGCCGATGGGCGCCCCGATCTGGATGCCGTCCCACGGCACGGTGGGCCACATCACAATGAGCACGGTGACAAAGATGCCCACAAACAGCAACTCGGCGAGCACGAGATTGAACAGCATGGCTCCCAGGAAGTAGTCCGGCTCACCGCGCTCCAGCAGGAGGTGGCAGTGGCCACAGGCCGGCAGGATGTGGAACCAGCCCCGGCGTACTGGTCCCTTGCCACAGTGCGGACAGCGCAGCATGAAGGCGCGTCCTAACAGCCGAAAGATTCGCCCGGCGGTGGGCAACTCCACTTCGAGGTGTTCGTTTGCATCCCGCAGCGCGTTGCGATGGGCCCGCTCGCCGGGCCCGCCGTCCTGGGGCCGGGGCGACCCGCCGCGCGTGGCGGAGGTCCCCTCAACCAAGATACGATTCCAGAGCCCGGGCGCGTGACACGTGACGAAGGCGGGACAGCGCCTTCTCCTTGATCTGGCGCACCCGCTCGCGGGTAATGCCCAGCAGGGAGCCGATCTGCTCGAGCGTCATCGGCTCCTCACCATCGAGGCCGAAGTAGAGGCGCAGGATCTTCGCCTCGCGCTCCTTGAGCGAGGAGAGGGCGTCCTCAATGGATTCGGTGAGGGCTTTCTCGAAGGTCTGCTCGTCCGGAGTGGGGTTCATGAGGTCCGGGAGGTAATCGAGCAGCTTGTTGTCCTCGCCCGGCGTCATCGGCGCATCGAGCGAGAGATGCGCCTGCGAGATGGACATCGTCTTGGCGACTTCCTCCTCCGAGATGTCCATGCCCTCGGCGATCTCGGCATGCGTCGCCTCGCGCCCCAGTTCCTGCAGCAGCGCATTGGCGCGCTTGCCGATGCGGTGGAGCGTACCCGCGCGGTTGAGGGGCACGCGCACGATGCGGGACTGCTCTGCCAAAGCCTGCAGGATGGCCTGCCGGATCCACCACACGGCGTAGGAGATGAACTTGATCCCCTTCGTCTCGTCGAACTTGTGGGCCGCCCGGATCAGGCCAAGGTTGCCCTCGTTGATGAGGTCGGAGAGCGAGACGCCCTGGTTCTGGTACTTCTTGGCCACGGAGACGACGAAGCGCAGGTTGGAGCGCACCAGCTTGTCGAGCGCCTCATGGTCGCCGGTGCGAATCCTGCCCGCCAGTTCGACCTCGTCCTCTCGCGTGATCAGCGGAAAGACGCTGATGTCGCGCAGGTACTGATCGAGCGAGCCTTCGTCGTACGATGATTTCTTCGAAGCTATGCGTCCTGCACCCACGTGGGCTCCTGATAGACGACGGACCGGTCACGTGATTGGCGGCCGGCGGAATGATCAACGACTCGTTAGGTGATCAGCGAATGCGATCTCCCAGCCGACTCCAGCGTACCCGCGTCAGCCAGTCCAGGCGGGAGGAGGAATCGGGATCGTAACTGTAGTACACCACCATCGGGGTGCCGCGCACCATGGAATCTGGCACAAAGCCCCAGTAACGGGAATCGAGCGAGTTGTCGCGGTTGTCGCCAAGGACGAACAGGTGCTCGCCGGGGACCACCAACGGCCCCCAGTTGTTCCGCGACGGATGATACGAACGCGACGAGGCTTCGACCGTGCGCACGAGGTAGTCGGCCTGCCACCGGAACTCGTCACCCGACGGATCGACCCCCGGATCGGTGTGGCGCACGTAGCGTTCCTGCAGCCGCACGCCATTCCGGTAGAGCATGCCCTCGTGCATCAGCAAGGTGTCGCCCGGCACGCCGACGAGGCGCTTGACGAAGTTCTTGGTCGGATCGGACGGCCACTGGAAGACGATCACATCGCCGCGGGCCGGCACCCGCACCGCGGGCAGCCGCTGATGGGAAAACGGCAGCTCCGCGCCGTACACCAGCTTGTTCACGAGCAGGAAGTCCCCGACCAGCAGCGTCCCCTCCATGCTGCCACTGGGGATCTTGAATGCTTCCACGACGAAGGCGCGCACCACGAGGAAGAGCAGCACCGCGAGCTGGAAGGATTTGGCCCACTCCCAGAACAGGTAGAGTGCGCGCGGACGCCGGTGGTTGACGCGACTGAGCGCCGCAACGCGGTCGGTCTCCGAAATACCGCCTCGCGCGTCCGCTGACTTGTCGCATTCCGTCATACTGCACCTCCTCGCTGCACCATCCGTCCCCCCACTCCTTCCACCGCCCTGCGCAGGGCCTCGAGGTGAACACTGCCGGTTCGCAGCGTCACCACCGTGTGCCGTCCCTCCGTGGCCGAACAGAGGCCGTCGATCACGATTCCCTGTGGCTCCGCCGCCCGCCGAAGGCGTGAGGCGAGGTCGGGAAGCGAGGCCGCCGTGACGATCACCGTGAGCAGCACGCTCGGTGCGTCGGGTGCCGCGTTGGGCAGCGCGCCCAACGTCCGCGCCACGACATCGCGCACCACGTCGCTGCGCACCGTCGTGCCGCCGAGCTTCTGCTCGACCCGTCGGATCAATTCGTCTCGGTCAAGGGAGGACAACACCATCGTTATGAGGGCAATTAATTCGCAGCCACCTGCGCCCGCAACCACTCGCCACAGGCGAGGCGGTCGCAGGCCGCAGACCGCGTCCGGCACTCGGAGCGGCCGGTATCAACTGGCATACGTGTCGATCTGGGCGCGCTGCAGGGCCCCCGAGTAGTCCACGTAACACACCTTCGTCTCGGAATAGAACTCGTAGACCTCCCATCCCCCTTCCCGGTGCCCATTCCCGGTCTGCTTGACGCCACCGAACGGGAGATGCGCCTCGGCGCCGATGGTCGGCGCGTTGATGTAGGTGATGCCGTTGTCCAGCTCCGCCATCGCCCGAAAGGACAGCTCGACGTTTTTGGTATACACCGACGACGACAGCCCGTACTTCACGTCATTGTTGACCGTGAACGCTTCGTCCGCCGTCTTCACCCGGACGACCGAGAGCACCGGGCCGAAAATTTCTTCCTGCTCAAGACGCGACATCGGTGCCACGCCGGCAAAGATGGTGGGTTCATAGAACGTGCCGTGGGTCAGGTCGCCCTCGGTGGCGCGCGCGCCGCCGATCACCAATTCGGCACCCTCGGACCGCCCGATATCCACGTAGCGCTCGACCTTGCGCACGGCTTCGTCACTGATGAGCGGGCCGATATCCGTGCCGGCGGTGCGGCCGTCTCCCAATCGGAGCTTCTTGACGCGATCCACGAGCAGGGCGAGCAGCTTGTCGTGCACACCGTCCTGCACGATGAGCCGGGAGGTGGCGGTGCAGCGCTGGCCGGTGGTGCCAAAGGCACCCCAGAGCACCCCTTCCAACGCGAGGTCCAGGTCGGCGTCGTCGAGCACGATCTGCGCGTTCTTTCCCCCCATCTCGAGCGACAAGCGCTTGTGCATGCGGCCGCACGTCTCGCCGACGAGGCTCCCCGTTTCCGTGGATCCGGTAAACGAGATGACGGGGACGTCGGGATGGGCCACGATGGCGGCTCCAACGTGTTCGCCCGATCCGTGCACGAGTTGGATCACCTCTGGCGGGAGACCCGCCTCGAGCATGATCTCGACCAGGACGGCGCCGGTGTGGGGAACGTCTTCGGCCGGCTTGAACACGCACGAGTTTCCGCACACCAGGGCGGGAAACATCTTCCAGGTGGGAATCGCCATGGGGAAGTTGAACGGCGTCACGATGCCACAGACCCCGATCGGTCGCCGATAGCTCATCGCCCACTTGTTGCGCAGCTCGCTGGGCACGGTGTGGCCGAAGAGACGACGCCCTTCGACCGCCGCGTAGTACGCGGTGTCGATGCCTTCCTGCACATCGCCGCGCGTTTCCTGCAGGGGCTTGCCCATCTCCCGCGTCATGAGGTTGGCGATCTCCTCCTTCCGGGCGGCCATCAGGTCGCCCACGCGCCGCAGCACGTCACCGCGCAGGGGCGCGGGAGTCCGCCGCCACACTTCGAAGCCGCGACGCGCCGACTGGACCGCGCGCTCCACATCCGCCTTGCCGGAGAGGGGAAAGCGCCCCACCACGTCGCGGCGGTCGGCGGGGTTCGCATTCTCGAAATATTCACCGGTCGACGGGGCGATCCACTCGCCGGCGATGAAGTTCCTGAAGGGCGTTGACATCGATGGCGACTTCCGTCCGGAGGACAAGCGGGTGGGAAAGGAGCGCGCTGAGGCGACGGGCTGCTGCACCCAAAGCTATGCGCGCACCCCGCCAAGCGAAGTGCAGGCGCGAAATATCAGGTGGCCGTCCCTCAGGTGCACATCCACACGGTGGGATGATCGGGCGTCGGCAGCGCATAGCCGATGCGAGGAAGCACTTCGGTCCCCGCGAGCACCATGCCCCACAGGATGAGGAGCATGGACAGCACGTGCGCGCGCCCACTGCGGTGCCGCCAGGTCCAGATGCCCGTCCACACCCCCGCCAGCGAGACCATCCCTGTCGCGGCCAGGTAGCCGAACAGCCCCAGCCCGCAGCGGGCGCTGTAGGGCCAGAACAGCATGCCCACGCCGAGCGCGACCGCGAGCAGGAGGCGTAGCGCCACACCCAGGGTGGACGTGCTGCGCTGCGTCACGACCGCCTCGGCCTTCGCCTGCGGCGAGGGGGCCGTCTTGGCCGGTAGCAGCGCTTCGTCGGAGATGGACTCCAGCTGCCGGTCGATTTTCTTGAGCTCGTCGTCCCAGTTCTTGGACATCTGCGGGGGGATGAAAGGCGCGGGTCGTTAGGCGGGCCGCGGTGCGCACGCACCGAAGCCTGGCGTGCTAGCCTTCTCGCTCGAGCGAGTAACGTTCGATCTTCTTGTACAGGTTGGAGCGTGGCATGCCGAGCACGCGCGCCGTCTCGGACACGTTCCAGTCAAAGGCGCGCAGCTTGTGCAGCAGGTAGGCGCGCTCCGCCGCGTCCTTGAAGTCGTCGAAGGTCGGCACGTCGAGCAGCGACCCCAGGCTCGCACCGTCGGCGGGCCGTGCACCGGAAAGACGCGAGACATCGGCGCTCGTGATGCGCGGGCCCGAGGCGAGAATGAGCAGCCGCTCGATGGTGTTGCGCAGTTCGCGCACGTTGCCCGGCCACTCCATCTGCGTCAGCGTGTCGAGCGCGCTCGCGTCGAGCGAACGGGCCGGCGCGCCCTCGCGCGTGGAGAGCTGGTCCACGAAGTACTGCGCCAGCTGCGGAATGTCCTCGCGGCGCTCGCGCAGCGACGGCACGTGCAGCGGGACCACGTTCAGCCGGTAGAACAGGTCCTCGCGAAAGCGGCCCGCCGCGATCTCCTCCTCCAGCTTCTTGTTGGTGGCGGCCAGCACACGCACGTCGACCTTGACCTGCTTCGACCCGCCGATGCGCGTGACCTCCCCGTCCTGGAGCACGCGCAGCACCTTGGCCTGCGCTGATGCGCTCATGTCGCCGATCTCGTCGAGGAAGAGCGTGCCCTTGTGCGCCTGTTCGAACTTGCCGGCGCGGTCCTGGATGGCCCCCGTGAAGGAACCCTTCATGTGGCCGAACAACTCGCTCTCGATCAGTTCCGAGGGAATGGCTGCGCAATTCACCTCCACGAACGGCTTGTCCATGCGTGGGGAGAGGCGATGTACCGCGCGCGCCACGAGCTCCTTGCCGGTGCCATTCTCGCCGGTGATGAGCACGCGGGCCGGTGTCACGCCGACCTTCTCGATCTGTCCCATGAGCGTGCGAATCGCGTACGACTTGCCCACGATTTCAAAGCGGGACTCGATCGAGGCCCTGAGCTGGGCATTCTCCTCCTGCAGGGAAAGGTGTTGCAGCGCATTGCGCAGCAGCACGAGAATGCGGTCGGTGTCGAGCGGCTTTTCCAGGATGTCGTACGCCCCCAGCTGCGTGGCCTCGACCGCGGTCTGAATGGTGGCGTGGCCGCTGATCATCACGACGGTCGCCCGCGGATCCAGTTCCCGGATGCGGCGCAGCGCCTCGAGACCGTCCATGCCCGCCATCTTCACGTCGAGGAAGACGAGCTGCGGACGCCACGATTCGTACGCGGTGAGGCCATCGGCCCCCGACGACACCGCGCGCACCTCGTAGCCTTCGTACTCCAGCAGCTGGCCTAACGCTGCACGCACGCCCTGCTCGTCATCGACAATCAGAACCCGTCGGCTCATTTGGCGCTCTTGTAGAGGGTCACCTGTCCCTTCCCCACCCGCACATCGCCCACGTATCGCGGCACCGCAAAGGCGAGGCCGTTGGGTGCGACGCCGGCTTCGCGCGGGCCCCGATCCAGTTGCGCGAGCAGCGGGCCGATGGCCGGCGGCGGCACCAGGAAATCTCCCACCTTTACTTCCCGCACCAGGAACTGCGCCCGACCAGGCTCCATCACCTCAAGGCCCCCCGACAGCGTGACGCGCTGTCGCGTGCCCAGCAGGGAGCTGAGTGGCCCTAATGCGGCAATGCCGCGAAAGCCAGACAGGTCCACCAGCGCACGCAACACGAGCTGGTCACCCTCCACGGCGGCCTCCCCGCGACTCACGATGGCGGGCAGGCGCGTGCCCGACTTCGCGAGCACGAGCGCCGCCACCTCGGCGGCCGAGAGATTAATGAACGCAGGCCCCGAGCGCGCATCGAGGGACTCCACCCGGCGCGTGGCCCGTTCTCCCCGCTCCGTCGTGACTTCCTGGAAGGTCACGGGCGCGGGCGCCTCCCGCCCGGTCACGCGGGGCAGCCACATGTCGCGCGTGGCATACGCCCCCACGCCCGCTGCCGCGGCAACCACCAGACAACCGATCGTGCGAAAGCAACCGAACATCAGGAGCCTCTGAGGAAAAACGCGGAGAGCAAGGAGTACGAGGGTCCCTGTCGCGAGAAAGCGCTGCGCATCAGGGCAACGGAACGCACCTGCATACCCCCCGACGCCCGGCAGGTCGCGGCAACGTGCGAGGAGAGGTGCGCGGCGCTCGTCGCGTCGAGGGCGTCTGGCATCCGACCTCGCGCCATGTGCGCGCGACATGGCCGCCACTCCGCGGCGAAGCCGAGCGTCTCCAGTACCGTGTCGCTTCGGCCGGCGAGTTCGCCAAACGGCGCGCGTGGCTGCATGTCCATCCATACGACGCGGGGACGCCGAAAGTTTGGGAAGGCGCCCACTCCGCCAGCGCCGCCTCGACCAGCGGCACCACGCCTTCGGCCATCTTCTCGCGGAGCGCGTCAGACAGGTTGACGGCCAGGAAGAGTCGCACCGGACGAGAGCGCGCGGTCGGGGACTTCGATGGCCACATGCGAGAATCCGGCACGCTGCGCCGCCTGGACCACCCAGCGGCGCAGGGCGGGATCGATCTCCACGGTCCCGGCCTCTGGTCGAGGCGTCAGCACGGCCAGCCGATCGCGCGCCGCTACGTTCCACGAAAGTCCCTGCTCTCGCAACGCCTGAGCGAGCGCGTCGGCCGCATGAACGGCGTCGTCGTGTGTCACTCCGAAACTCCGCCGAGCACGTTGAGCGACCCCGAGCGGAACCCGCGGAGGTCGATGGTCACGCGCGTAAATCCCGCAGCGCGAACGGCGTCGGCCACGCGTTGCGCCTGCTGAGGCTGCAGCCACTGCTGCAACTCCTCGGCGGCGAACTCGACCCGCGCCAAATCGTCGTGATAGCGCACCCGGAGGTCGCCGACGACGCCAATCGCGCGCAGCGCGGACTCGGCGAGTTCAATCTGTCGCAGTCGTTGCGGAGTCACGGCGATGCCATACGGCACGCGCGACGAGAGGCAGGGCGAGGAAGGCTGCGACCACGTCGCAATGCCTCGCTCGCGCGACAGCAGGCGGATTTCCGCCTTGGTAAGGCCCACCTCAGCGAGTGGCGAGCGCACGCCGTGCTCCCGGGCCGCGTTGCCCCCGGGACGATAGTCGCCAAGGTCGTCGGCGTTCGTGCCGTCCACGACCACCGCCAGGCTGCGCGCTTCCGCCAGGGGAACGAGACGGTCCCACAGTTCCGTCTTGCAGAAGTAGCACCGGTTGGCGGGATTCGCCGCGTAGCGCGGATCGTTGAGCTCGTCCGTGTCCACCTCGAGCACCGGGATCTCGAACCGGTCGGCGACCGAGCGCGCCATGGCCCACTGCGCCTCGGGATACGACGCCGAGCGACCGATCACGGCCAGCGTGCGCGCGGCACCCAGCGCGTCCACTGCCACGGCACCGAGATAGGCGGAGTCAACCCCGCCGCTGAATCCGATGAGCACCGAGCCACGGGCGCGTAACCACGCAAACAGCGTGTGCTCCTTGGCGAGGGCGCACTGCACCTGCTCGTCTGGACTCTCAGCGGGCGCGGCGGTGGAAGGGGTTTCGAGCGACATGGAGTAAAGCTATGCGACCTCCTGACCTGCTGGCAGGCTGTCGGGGGCGCGAACGAACAGGGATTCCGCGACGTGCGCCCGTTCCACCTGCGGATTGCCGTCGAGATCGGCGATGGTGCGCGCGACCTTGAGCACGCGGTGGTACGCGCGCGCGGAGAGCGCGAGACGGTCGGCGGAGATGGCGAGCAGCGCGCGCGCGTCGGGGGAGATGCCCGAGTGTGCCGTGAGCCATGGGCCGGGAACGTGCGCGTTGCACGTGACACGCTTGTGTCGGCGATAGCGTTCCCGTTGTCGCTCGCGCGCGCGCACCACGCGCTCGCGCACTGTGGCCGAACTCTCTCCCGAGATCTGTGCGTGGAGGGCGGCGATGGAAACGGCCGGCACCTGAATGGTGAGGTCGATGCGGTCGGCGAGGGGCCCGGAAACACGTGCGCGATGGCGGGCTACGTCGGCGGGCGCGCAAGTACACGGCCGAGCGGCGTGTCCCGCGTAGCCGCAGGGACAGGGATTCATCGCTCCCACGAGTGCGAACTTGGCGGGAAATCCGATGGTCTGTTGCGCGCGCGCAATGACGACTCGGCCGTCTTCCATGGGTTGTCGAAGGGCATCGAGCACGAAGCGTGGCATTTCCTGCAATTCATCCAGAAAAAGCACGCCGTGGTGCGCGAGGCTGACCTCGCCCGGCCGCGGCACGCTGCCCCCGCCAATGAGGGCCGCGACGGAGAGCGTGTGATGCGGGGCGCGAAAGGGACGTTGCAGCTCCTGCACCGGACGTTCTCCGTGGAGCAGACCCGCCACCGAGTGCACCGCCATTACCTCCAGCGCCTCGTCCTCGTCGAGCGGTGGAAGGATGGTCGCGAGGCGGCGAGCGAGCATCGTCTTTCCCCCGCCGGGTGGCCCCACGAGCAGGACGGCATGCCCGCCCGCCGCCGCGATTTCGAGGGCGCGCTTCGCCGAGTCCTGCCCCACGACGTCGGAGAGATCGAGCAGTTCCTCTGTAGCGGAGGTCCGCGACGTGGTGGCTGCCGGGGAAGCGTGCCCCAACGCCTGCGCCCGCTGCTCGCGCGCCGCCACGGCAGCTCGAATGGCGGCGGGCGAAGATTCGTTGCGGCTTCGGGACAGGGTGTGCAGCGCCCGCACGAGGCACTCGAGCGTGGAGGGCGCCACCGATTCGAGACGGGAGACCAGGCCGGCTTCGTGGGCGTTGGCGGGGGGTACCACCAGCAGGGGTGCGCAACCCGCGGCCGCTCCCGCGGTGCGTGCGAGGTGCATCGCAACCGGGAGCACGCCGCGCACAGGTCGGAGCGCGCCGTCGAGTCCCAGCTCGCCTAACGCGACGACGTCCTGCACCGACGACGCCTCCAGTTGGCCGGTGGCGACGAGCACGCCGAGCGCAATGGGCAGGTCGAACGCCGTGCCGTCCTTGCGCTGGTCCGCCGG
>JBDSVW010000152.1:0-4619 GCA_039927015.1 Gemmatimonadaceae bacterium
AGGAGATGTGCGCGCGCAGCGTGCGCACGCTGGACATCGTGCTCACGACGCTCATGCGGCGCGACGGCGCGATTCCGCCGAATTTCGTGGTGACGGTGCCCAAGATCACGGTTCTCGCGCAGGTGGACTACGCCGTGGCGATGCTCGGCAAGCTGGAGGAGAAGCTCGGCCTGCTCCGGCGCTCGCTCCGCTTCGAGGTGATGGTCGAGACGCCCCAGATCATCATCGGGGCCGACGGGCTCTCGCCCCTTCCACTGATCCTGGCGCGCGCGGACGGCCGGCTGGCTGGCGCACACTTCGGCACCTACGACTACACCGCCGGCTGCAACGTGACTGCCGCGCACCAGCGCATGCAACATCCGGCCTGCAACTTCGCCAAGGAGATGATGCAGGTGGCTTTCGCGGGCACCGGTGTCTGGCTCTCCGATGGATCCACGACCGTGATGCCTGTCCCGTTGCACCGCGCGGCCGCGGGCGGCCCCGCCCTGACCGCATCCCAGGACTTGGAGAACCGGGAGAGCGTCCACCATGCCTGGCGTTTGCACTTCGACGACGTGACGAACTCACTTGTGGGTGGCTTCTATCAGGGATGGGACCTGCATCCCGCGCAACTGGTGAGCCGCTACGCGGCGCTCTATGCCTTCTTTCTGGATGGCATCGATGCCGCAGGGGAGCGGCTGCACAACTTCGTGGGCAAGGCGGCACAGGCAACGCTGGTCGGTGACGTGTTCGACGACGCCGCCACGGGGCAGGGCTTGCTCAACTTCTTCCTGCGCGGCGTCAACTCAGGCGCCATCACCGAGGAGGAAGTGCTGCGGCGAACCGGGCTCACCGCCGAGGAAGTCGGCAGCCGCTCCTTCACCTATATCCTGCGGAGCCGGGCGGCGCGCCGGAGCTGAGCCGGCGGCGCCGCTCCTTCGCAGGACGACGCGCGCTCAGCGATCGGGCGGAACCACCGTGACGCCGCGCGGTTCATCGAGCGCGGCCGAAAGCGCCCAGCCGCCGAATGAGTCCGAGACGGCGAAGAGCACCTCGTTATCGCCCGCCCGCAACGGCAGCCACGCCATCGCCTGCCAGAGTCCCACGAGTCCATCCTGCCGCGGTGCATCGAAGCTGTAGTGCGCGTCGCCGGAGAAGAGCGGGCGACCGTTCACGAACACCGTGACGAAGTCGCTGTAGCCTACCCGAATGCGCTGCAGCGTCTCCGCTGGCGAGCGTAGCACCAGGCGCGCGATCACCGCTGAGCGCGGCGAGGGTCGGCGGACGTGGCGATCGATGTTGAGCAGCCCGTTCTGTTCGAGCGGCGCGGAGTCCCACTGTTCGCGTCCCTTCAGCAATGAATCGGCGAGGGCGAGTACGGGCCCTACATTGGCGGCGAACGGAGGCGAGAGCTGCCAGCGCATCACCAGCCCCGCGCTCGCGGGAGGGCGCTCCGGCTCCGGCCCGAAGTCATACGCGAAGTGGTCGGGACGCACCACCACGTTCCTGAAAGCGGCCACCTTCTCCCCATCGGGCGCTCCGCCCTCGGGAGTGAAGGCGCGCAACGCGAGAAATCCCGCGCGCGCCTCACGCACCAGCGGCATCACCAGGGCCGGCCGCTGCAAGTCGCCGATGAACAGCGCGGCGCGCTGGCCGCGAAGCACGAGCCGCACTTGCATCCATTCATCGCGCGTGAATGTGGTCGGCGCGGTGCCGCCGGGACCGTGATAGAGTTGCCACGCCGATACCCCGCTGAACACGGGCGCATACTGCACCGCGTCGGGCAGCGATGACTTGTGCGGACGCAGGTAGATCTCCTCATGATTCTCTCCGTCTGCCATGCGGAACTTGAGATACACGAACGAGCGATGGGACGTCACCGCCACGTCCACGTCGATCGTTCCGTCCTGCAATTCCACATCGGGTCGAATGGCGCGCGCGTTCCGCATCCGGAAGGCGGGCACGCCGCGATACGTCCCGAGTGGTGTTGTCTCTCCCCTGAAGGTCCACCCACTGTCGAGCGGAATCTCGCGTGCCTGTGGCGCCGCCTGTGGTGCGGAGTTAGGCACCGCCTGTAGCGGGTTCTGCCACGTCACGGACGCGGCAACGAGCAAGGCCGTCAGCATCGCTCTCCTCCTTCGGGGTGCGGATGTCGAGGTGCGGCGGCTCTGGCCGCGTCACCGCCCGACATTCCAGTGCGAAGCTGGAGTATACGCGCCGCCAGTCGAAGCTCGCGCCCGGCTCGGTTCAGGAAGCGTGGCGGGGGGACGAAGCGCATGAAGCGGGGGTAGGCAACACGCCGCTGTTAGGCACAGCGCTCGAGATCGGCGAAGTATCCAGCCGGCAACTGCAACTCGCGCGCGGCCCGCACCACCATCTCCAGGTACCCCGGGCGCGGCGTGCCAGCGGTGGCATCCGTCGCCAGATACACCAGCGCCGTGGCGGGCCCTTCTCCGGCCTGCACCTCCACGTAGTCCTGGACGTAGCGTCCCTCGCGCACGCCCTCGTAGTGATCGAGAGATGCAACGTGATCGGGCGTCAGCGCCCACAGCAACCCGTGCACGAGTCCCCCAGGGTGCGGCACCAGCGTCGCCACGCCACGCCGGTTGATCACGAAACGATGGTCCGCAAGCGTGCCGACGCCGCGGCACACCGCGCCGGGACAACGCTGTTCCATCTGCGAGACGTCCATGTTGGAACCGTACGCGAAATAGAGTTGCATCAGTGGGGAAGCTGCGAGGACGCTGCAGCGCGCATCGGTCGCGGCGCAGCGGATGGGCTCATTGAAACATCGATGGATTGATCTCGAGCGCCACCTCGGCGATGTGGTCCACCGGCAGACCCGCGCGCATGGCATGCTCCCGGATGGACTCCGCGTCTGGAGCGTCGTACTCGCAGTAGATCTTGCCCTCCACGTCGGAGACGTAGCTGCGAATCCAGATCACGCCGGGCAGGTCGCCCAGCACCTCGACCGACTTTCGGCCGGCGATCTCCAGCTCCTCGCGTGAAAGCTTCCCGACGGTGCGTTCGATGATATAGCGTGGCATGGCGTGCTCCGTTGATCGATGTCAGAGAGTGGGCTCACGAAGCAGCCGGTCGCATGCATCGGACAGCTCCTGGTCCGAACACTCGGTGGCGGCTTCCGACGCCCGGGCGGCCAGCTCTCGACCGAGGCCCAGCGCGCCAAGCGACAAGTGGATTCGTGCGAGGCGATGGAGCATCCAGCCTTCGCCACGACGATCGCCGATCTCCCGACGGATTCGCAGCGAGTGCTCGTAACGCTCCTGGGCGACAGACGTCTCGCCCATACGTTCACAAACATCACCCAGCGCCGCCAGTGCATGGCCCTCCAGCAGTCGCTCGCCCGACGAGTGGTGCAGTGTGATGGCTTTCTCCAGCCTCATCCGCGCGTCGTCCAGACGGCCGAGCGCGGCGAGCGTGAGTCCGATGCTGTTCATCATCAGCCCCGCACCGGCCTTGTCGCCCAGCACCTGGAAGAGTGAGAGCGCCCGATCGTATTGCGCGAGCGCGACGTCGAACGCGCCGCGACTCCACTCCAGAATGCCGATGGTGTTGCCGAGGCGTGCCTGGGTCTTGCGGTCGGCCAACGCGTCGGCCATCGCGAGCGCCTCGTAGTAATAGCCCAGCGCGAGCGACGGCTCGGCCACATGGCGACGTGTCGCACGTGCGATGCCCTCCAACGCCTCCAGCGCCCCGGCCATGTCACCCGACTGCTGGCGCAAGCTGCGCGCGCGTCCCCAGGCGGCCAGGGCCTCGGCGAAGTCGTTCCGTCCTTCGTGCACACCGGCGACGCGGCTCCACATCGTGGCTTCAGAGGCGCTGTCTCTCAGCTGGCCGAAGAGTGCCGCCGCCTCCAGCAGGTGCGGCAGCGCTTCCGCCTGACGTTCGAGTCCGAGCATCAGCTCGCCAAGGAAGGACAGCGACTGCGCCAGCCCCGATGCGTATCGCGCCCGGCGCGTGAGATCGACCGCCTCCTGATAGTACTCCAGGCTCTCCTGCACGCGTCCGTGACGCAGGTGCAGGTGCGCAATCGATGTCAGGTGATACGAGAGCTGGATCGGGAGGCGACGCTCCCTCGCAAAGTCCTGCGCCCGGAGCATGAACTCGAGCGCGCGCTCATCGTCGCCGAGTTCCCGGTGCACATTGGCGAGATTGTGCAGGAGATACGATCGCTGGACGGCCACCTCGCCAGCGATCGCCCCCCCTCCCCCCCCGTTCTCGCCGCGTTGGATGGTCTCGGAGAGTGCGAGCCCCTCCTCGAGGTACGCGCGCGCGCCCTCGTGCTCGCCCATCCCCTTCAGTACGTAGCCGAGATTGGACAGATCGCCGACCAGCGCCTCCATGTCCGCGCGCTCGCGGTCGATCTCGACTGCGCGCTCGATGTACGCGAGTGCCTCCCGATTCCGGTCCTGGTGCCAGCGCAACAGTCCAAGACTGCGCAGCGTGTGCCGCTCCCCCACCGCATCCTGCAGCTCGCGCCGCAGGGCCAGCGATCGGTTGAGTGCCTGCTCGGCGTCATCGTAGCGGCGCAGCAGAGTGTAGAGGTCGCCCTGCCGCAGGTACGCTTCCGCCAGCCGCACCGCGTCGTCCGACGACTCCAGCAGCGAGATGAGCTCGTC
>JBDSVW010000153.1:0-7606 GCA_039927015.1 Gemmatimonadaceae bacterium
AACGCTCCCCAGTCCCAGGGCCTCCGCTCCCCCCCGCGTGGCGAGCTGGATGGCCTCCGCAGCGGGCAGCACATCGTGCCGCCGCTCGCTGGCGCGTTGCAACAGGACGGCCAGTCGCGCCTCGTCGAGCATATCCATTCGGTTATTGGAGGCGACGGAGTCAGACCCCAGACCGACCCGCAGTCCGTGTGTGAGCATCCGGCCGAGGGGGGCGATGCCGTGGCCCAGCTTGGCGTTGGACGCGGGACAGTGGGCAATGGCGCAGCTGTGCCGGGCGATCGTGCCCAGGTCATTGTCGGAGACGGTGACACAGTGAATCAGCAGCGGGCGCGCGTCCAGCACACCCAGCGCGTCCAGCAGAGCGACCGAGCTGCCCGCGCGCGGCGCCACCGAAATGCTGCGGGCCCGCAGGCCGTCGGCGAATGGGCCTATTCCCCGGCACACGAGTGCCGACTCGGCGTCGCTCTCCGCAAGATGAACGGCCATCGGCAGCGCCTCAGCACGGGCGTACCGCGTCGTGGCGGCGAACAGCGCGTCGCTCACGGAATAGGGCGCGTGGGGCGACACACCAAGGGCGACGCGCGACGACGCGAGCGGGCGCAGCGCATCCACCTTCTCCCGAAGCCCCGCCAGCGACTCCGCGCACTGTGCCGGATCGGGACCGAAGACTTCCTGATACATCACACCGCGCACGCCCATCTCTGACATCGCCTGCAGCACGACGCCCGATTCGCACGTGTCACCGTACGAGGTGATGCCGGCCAGCAATCCTTCGGCAATGCCCGCCTGCGCAGAGGCCAGCAGGTGCTCGCGCGAGAGCACCGCCAGACGCGCCTTCGTGAGGCGCACAATCCACGGCCGGAATTCCATCTCCTCAAGGAATCCGCGCATGACCGTGAGCTCGAGATGCGTGTGGGCATTCACCAGCCCGGGGAGGATTACGGCCTCCCCGAGTTCAACCAACTCTCCTTCAGGGGCGCCGTTGCGCGGGCCAACATACTGAATGCGGCCATCCGCCACGGCCACCACGCCGTGCTCAAACGATGGCGTGGCGACCGGGATGATCCACCGCGCGGCGTAGACACGCATCAGGCGCTTCGCCTGCCGTGCACCGCGGGATCGTAGAGATCGGCGTCCGGCACACCGAGCGCGCGTGTCAGTGCAAGCGAGAAGGCGATGTCGCCCACCTGCTCCGCCGTGTGCCCGTCCGATCCCAGCGAAAGACGCACTTGTGCGTCCACCATGCGTTTCACCAGCCGCTCATGCGGGCGGTAGCGCGAGGAGACTTCGAAGGCGAGCCGTGCGCGCTGGAAGGTGGCGACCATGCGTGCTTCCTGCACCTCGCTCCACACCTGCTCTGCCGGCAAACTCCGGATAGCCAACGGCAGCAGCGTGGGATGCGCGACGATGTCGACGGGCATCTCCGCCGCCAACCGATCGAGATTGTCGAGCAGCGCGTCGACGTACTGCGGCGGCGTGAGTCCCTCCGGCCACCGGCGCGTGAACGCGCGCTGCAGACTGCCGTCGGGGAGCCAGACCGCGTGCAGCGATCCCAGGGAATGCGTGAAGCGCGCATGGGTCCCGGGGTCGAGCTCCCGCCACAGTGGGTCGTGCCAGCAGAACTCCGCGCCGCGGCCCGCGTCGCGCGCTTCCAGCGCCTGCAGGTAGGCCTCGGCGCGCTCCACCGAGTCCACCGCTCCCACGACGTCATTGGAGACATGGTCCGCGATGGAGGGACGAACGCTGCGGCCACGGACGGTGGTGAGAACTTCGTCGATCTCGAGCTGCCCGTCGGACCACGTGGAGTGTGCGTGGCAATCGAACGGGGTCCACGTCATCGGGAGTCCGGAATCTTGAACGGGTTGGTCGTGTCCGGCTTCGCCTTGTCTCGCAGCTGCTTCGGCGGCGGGATGCGCGTCAACGCGTTGACGCCATCTCCCATGCTGGTGTCGGTCGCCGACGTGATGTGGAACGGATTCTCCAGTGATCCGCAGCCGCCGTCGGATTCGGTGCCGATGAGGAAGTATTCCTGATAGGGACCGTTTGGCGCGCAGGCGGTGGCGAGCACCACCGATTCCGGACGCGGCCAGTCGGGGGGCGCGGGCTTGCGGCGGTACACCTCGAGCATGAGCTGCGTGTACGCGGGCGCCGCGAGGCGACCACCCTGCGCATTGGCCATGATCTTCTTCGGCTTGTCGAATCCCATCCAGACGCCGGCCACGAGGTCGGCGGTGTAGCCCACGTACCACACGTCGGCGCCGTCGTTCGTCGTACCCGTCTTGCCACCCGAGGGCACGCGGAAGCCGGCACCCCACACGCTCCCCGCCGCCGTACCGCGCACCACCACGTCCTTCATCATGTTCACCATCAGCCACGCCTCGCCCGGCGACATCACCTGGACGCGCCGCGTGGTGGGCTCCCAGATCACCTCACCCTTCTGGTTCTCCACGCGGAGAATGGCGTTGGCCGAGGTGCGCGCGCCGAGATTGGCAAAGGTCGAGTAGCTCGACACGAGTTCAATGGGATAGACGTCCGCCGAGCCGATGAAGATCGAGGGGTATGGCGGAATGGGTGTATCGATACCGAATCGGCGCGCTTCATCGATGATCGCGCGCTCACCGAGTTCCATGCCCATGCGGATCGCGATGAGGTTGCGCGACTGGTACAGGCCCCGGCGCATTGTCATGGGCCCCTCGAACTTCATGTCGTAGTTCTGTGGCGTCCACAGCGAGCCATCCACCTGCGGCACGGACACCGGCACGTCGTCGATAACGTGAGCGGGCGAGCGTCCATTCTGGATGGCCGCGGCGTATACGATCGGCTTGAAGGTCGATCCCGGTTGCCGCAGGGCCTGCGTGGCGCGGTTGAACTTGGAGTCGTCGAAGTCGCGACCACCCACCATGGCGCGCACCGCCCCGCTCCGTGGATCGACCACGACTACCGCCCCCTGGATGTAAGGCGATTCGGAGCCGCCTACCTCGCCCGAAGCGGCATTGCGCGTGACGTACTGCTCGTACGTGATGTGATTCCACTTGCCGAACTTGCCGCTCTCGATGGCGCGCAACTGGTTCTCGAGCGCGCGATCGGCCGCGACCTGTACGTCGAGGTCGAGCGTAGTGAAGACCCGCAGTCCCTCGTCGTAGAGCCGTTCCCCGAACTTCTCGTCCAGCTGCCGGCGCACCCACTCCACGAAGTAGGGCGCCACGTCGCCCGACTCCACGCGTCGTGCCAGCTGCAACGGGTAGGACTTGGCGAGGGAGGCTTCGGCATCGCTGGCCACGCCGTTGCGTCGCATCAACTCGATGATGGTGTTGCGCCGCTGGATGGCGCGCTCGGGATAGCGCCGCGGGTTGTAGCGCCCGGGAGCCTTCGGCATCGCCGCCAGCGTGGCCGCTTCGGCCATGTTCAGGTCGCGCACCCGCTTGCCGAAGTAGCGCTGCGAGGCGGTTTCCACGCCGTACGCGCCGCTGCCGAGGTTGATCTGGTTGAGATAGAGTTCGAGGATACGATCCTTGGAGTAGACGCGCTCGATCTCGATGGCGACGCGCGCTTCCTTCACCTTTCGGATAATCGACTTCTCCCGCGACAGGTGCTCCGGGAAGATGTTGCGCGCGAGCTGCATGGTGATGGTCGAGAAGCCCTGCGCGTAGTAGCCGGCGCGCAGGTTGCGAAACACCGAGCCTGGAATGCGCAGCCAGTCGATGCCCGAGTGGGAGTAGAAGCGCTTGTCTTCCGTGTAGATGAAGGCGTCGGTGACGACCTTGGGGATATCCCCGATGCGCACGAGCGTCCGGCGCTCCAGGCCGAGTTCGGCCACAAAGCGTCCGTCAGCCGCGTACAGCTTCGACGTCTGCTTGGGCTGGTAGCTCTCCAGGACCGCCACGCTGGGGCAGCGATTGCCGGCGCAGATGCGGCTCCAGAGGGCGTAGCCGCCGCCGAGCCCCGCGAAGATGCCGAAGACCATCGCCTGCGCGAGCACACGCACGAGACGGGGGTGACGGGAGAACCAGGTGAATCGATCGAGGAAACGCGCCATGCACGAATAATCTGATGTGGGTCGTACGGCTACAGAAAGGCCACGGTGCAACCTTATCTTACCCCGCATGGCGCAATCTTTCCTTCAGGAGCTCTCGTGGCGGGGGCTTCTCTTCCAGAGTACCGAGGGCGTGACGGCTGCGCTCGCCGCCGGAAGCACCTCCGGATACTGCGGATTCGACCCCACCGCGTCGTCCCTTCACATCGGCAATCTGGTACCGGTGATGGGCCTCGTGCACCTCCAGCGGAGCGGACATCGTCCCGTGGCGCTGGTGGGCGGCGGCACGGGCATGATCGGCGACCCCAGTGGCCGCAGCGCCGAACGCCACCTGCTGTCGCTGGAGCAGGTGGCCGAGAATGCTGCCGCCATCCGGGGGCAGCTGAAGCGTTTTCTCGATTTCGAGGGCGCCCACGCTGCCCGCATGCGCGACAACGCCGAGTGGCTCATGCCCCTGCGCCTGGTGGATTTCCTGCGGGACGTGGGTAAGCACTTCAGCGTCAACGTGATGCTGGCCAAGGACTCCGTGAAGTCGCGGCTGGAGGATGGCATCTCGTTCACCGAGTTCTCGTACATGCTGCTGCAGGCGTACGATTTCCTCGAACTCCGGCGTCGCGAGGGGGTCACCCTGCAACTCGGCGGCAGCGACCAGTGGGGCAACATCACCGCGGGCACGGAGCTCATCCGGCGTTCGTTAGGTGCGGAGGCGCACGGCGTCACGCTGCCCCTCGTCACCAATACCGACGGCAGCAAGTTCGGCAAGACCGCCGCCGGCACGAGCGTCTGGCTCGACCCGGCGCGCACGTCGCACTATCGGTTCTACCAGTACTGGATCAACGCCCACGACCGCGACGCGGGGCGGTTTCTCCGCCTGTTCACGCTGCTCGAGCGCGAGGAGATCGAGGCGCTCGAGGCGGCGCTGGCGGCGCGTCCGGAGCAGCGTGAGGCGCAGTCGGCGCTGGCCATGGATGTCACCTCGCGGGTGCACGGCGAGGGGGCGGCGCGCGCCGCACGCGAAGCCGGTCGGGTGGTGTTCGACCGCAAGGCCGACCCGCGCGAGCTGCCGCGCGAGGTGCTGGACATGCTATGGGAGGAACTGCCCCACGCCGCCGCGACCGGCGACGCGGCCAGCGGCATTTCAGTGGTGGACGCGCTGGTGGACTGTGGGCTGGTGAAGTCGAAGGGCGATGCCCGCCGCCAGCTGCAACAAGGCGCCGTGAGCGTGAACGGCCGGAAGCTGGCCGCCGACGAGTTCACCGTACCCGTCGCCGACGTGCTGCACGGCACGTTCCTGCTCCTGCGGAAGGGATCGCGCGACGTCGCGCTGGTGCGGAACGGCCAGGGCTAGCCCGCCGCCGACTCCAGCGCCGCCAGCGCCACGTCGACGTGGGCGCGCGGTGTGAACCAGTGCGGGGCGAGCCGGATGGCTCCCTCGCGCAGCGAGTGCGACACGCCCGCCGCCGCCAGCCGCTCGGAGGCGCGGCCCGCATGCGGGGGCACGACGGCCACGATGCCTGCGCGGCGCTCCGGATCGGGGGGCGTGAGCAGGCGCATGTCGGGGCGCGCCTGCGCCCAGTCCACCATCTGCGTCGTGAGTGCCGCGATACGGCGCGCGATGACCGCGGGACCGACCTCGAAGTACAGGTCGAGGGAGGCGTTGAGTCCGGCGAATTCCTGGAAGGGGAGCGTCACCATCTCGAAGCGCCGGGCGTCGTCGCGGTAGACGAAATCGTACTCCAGCATGCGCGTGAAATCGTCCGAATTGCGCACCGACATCCACGACACCTCCACCGGCTCCAGCGAGCGTACGAGGTCCCGGCGCACATAGACGAATCCCGTGCCCCAGGGGGAGTGGAGCCATTTCTGCCCGCCGCAGGCCAGGATGTCCACAGACAGGGCCGACAGGTCGAGCGACACCGCCCCCACCCCCTGGATGGCATCGACGATGAACCAGATGCCCCGCTCCCGACAGGCGCGCCCCAGGCGCTCGAGACTCACGCGATAACCCGTCTCGAAGGACACCCACGAGAGGACGAGCGCCCGCACGCCGGGCCCGTCCAGCGCGGCAAGCAATGCCTCCTCGTCAGGCAGCCGGGAGGCGCAGGGGATGCACTTGAGCGTGAGACCCCGGTCGCGCGCCATCGCCATCCACGGATAGATGTTGGATGGGAATTCGCGATCGCTGGTGAGCACCACGCTGCCGGCGGGAAATGGGAGCGCGCGCGCCGCGAGGTTGAGGCCATAACTCGTGTTCGTCATGAGCGCGATCTCGGCCGGCGAGGCACCGATGAGGCGCGCCACCAATTCGCGAGAGCGCGCCACCGTGCCGAACTGGAACTCCTGCGAGATGCGCCACGGTTCGGCGCGCAGCGCATCGAACTCGGCGAGTGCGCGCAGCGCGCACTCTGGCAACGGACCCGTGGAAGCGGAATTGAGGTACGCCACGCCATCGCGCCTGACGCGCGGAAACTCGCGCGCGGCCACGACATCGAGCAGCTGGTCGGCGGGTGGTGCGCTCATGCGAATCGGGGAGTCGGGGGAGGTGGCGCCACGCGAGGCGCGCCGGCCGAGCGGCGCTGCGAGAGGAACGGACGCACGACGCTCACACCGGCTCGCGCAACTCAGGCGGCGTATCGGGCGGCTGGCGCTTCCAGCGGCGGTGATGCCAGAAATACTGGTCCGGGTATCGTCGCACCAATCGCTCGAGCGCGGCGGTGAAGCGCGCCACCGCGTCGTCCACATCCTGTTCGCGATCGCCGGTATCGTGCGCGGGAATCTCCTCCACGTGCAGCCGATACTTGCCGCTCGGCTGCAGCAGGGCCGCGATGAGCACGATGGGCACCTTGTATCGCAGCGCAAACACGGCGGGACCACGCGGTGTCTTGGCCGGGCGGCCGAAGAAGGTGACGAACGTGGAGGCCAGGCCGATCACCCCTTGGTCGGCGACGAGCCCCACCAGGCGTCCCTCCTTCATGGAGCGCGGAATCCGTCGCACGGCTTCGTTGTCGTACACCATGTGCATGCCGACATCGGTGCGCGCCTTGTTGAGGTACGCGTCCACCAGCGGGTTATTCATGTGGCGGGCCACGGCGTCCACGGGTACGCCGCGCGCCGCGAGATAGGCACCGGCGAGCTCCCAGCTGCCGACGTGTCCCGAGAAGGCGATGACGCCCTTCCCCTCGGCCAGACGGTTGGCGACGAGATCGAAATCGCTCTCTGGTTCGAAGAGGGAGAGCACGCCGGCCGGTCCCTGCGACGCCACGAGCATCGGCTCGATTGCCAGCCGCCCGAGGTTGGCGTAGGCACGGCGTGCGATACGGCGCACGTCGTCCGGCTCCAGACCCGGAAATGCGGCCGCGATCTGTCGCGTCACCACGCGTTTCCGAATGCCCAGGGGAAAGTACCCCAGCTGCCCGATCCACTCGCCGACACGCCGCGCCCGATCCACCGGAAGAGTGGAGAGCACGGCAATCATGCCGCGCAGGAGCGCGAACTGGATGCGGTGCGCGAGGGTGGGCGAGGCGCTCACGCGGCGCCTCCCGCCGACAGGCGCTCGTGGGTGAAGGCAACCGT
>JBDSVW010000154.1:0-17162 GCA_039927015.1 Gemmatimonadaceae bacterium
GGTGACCGCACGGCTTGCGGTGAACGTGACCGGGCTTCCCGCGCAGGCGGCCGCGCAGGTGACCGTGTCGGGGCCGAGTGGATATACACGCGCACTGGCCGGCACCGCCCAGCTGAACCTGCTCGCACCGGGCGCATATACGGTGAGCGCGTCGCCGGTGCAGCTGGCGGGGCGCACCTACACGGCTCTGCCGGCGTCGCTGGACGTCGCGCTCGCTGCGTCGGTCACGCCACAGACGGTCACCGTGGAGTACGGGGCCGGCACCGCGGTCCTGCTGGTGACGGTGGCGGGCCTGCCCGTGGGTACGGACGCCGCTGTCACGGTCTCGGGCCCCGCCGGGCTGTCGCGCGTGCTGACCACGTCGACCGCGCTCCCACGGCTGGAGGCGGGCAGCTACACCGTCACGGCCACGACCGTCGGCAGCGCCCTGACCACGCACCAGCCGTCGCTGGCCCTGCAGACTGTGACGCTCGTGCAAGGAGACAGCAGCCAGGTGGTGGTGTCGTACGGCAGCGCACCGTTGCAACTGGAGGTGCAACAGGTGGTCAGCGGGCTTACGCAGCCGGTGTTTCTCACCGCACCCGAGGGAGATGCACGCCTGTTCATCGTCGAGCGACCGGGGCGCGTTCTGCTCTTCGCCAACGGTGCGCTAAAGAGCGCGCCATTCCTCGACATCCGAAGTCGAGTGAACAACAACGGTGAGCGCGGCCTTCTGGGCATGGCGTTCGATCCCCGATACGCCTCGAACGGGATCTTCTACGTCTACTACGTAGACCTGGGCGGCAACATGGCACTGGAGCGCTTCACATCCACGCCCGGCGCCGACGTGGCCGGCGCAAGCGGCGGCGTGGTGATGACCATTCCACATGGCGGCAGCGAGCACCACGGCGGCATGATCGCCTTTGGACCGGACAGCATGCTCTATCTCGCGCCCGGCGACGGCGGGTGTTGCGGCGATCCACAGAACAACGCGCAGAACCTCGTCAACCTGCTGGGCAAGGTGCTGCGCATCGACGTGCGTACGTCACCGTACAGCATTCCAGCCGGCAATCCATTCATCGGGCTGCAGCCGAACCGGCAGGAAATCTGGGCCTACGGCCTGCGCAATCCGTGGCGCTTCTCGTTTGATGCACCTGGCGGCATGCTGTACATCGGAGACGTGGGACAGGATGCGCGCGAGGAGGTGGACGCGATCCCGGTCGGCACGGCGGGCGCGAACTTCGGCTGGCGGTTCATGGAGGGCATCGTGTGCTACAATCCCACCAGCAACTGCGCACTCGGACGCACGCTCACGCGTCCCGTATACGATTACACGCATGCCGATGGCTGCTCCGTCACCGGAGGGTACGTATATCGGGGCCGAGAGATACCGGAGTTCGTCGGCCACTTCCTCTTCTCGGACTATTGTCGCGGCTGGCTTCGCAGCTTCCGGGTGCAGGGTGCGGGCGTGGCCGACCTCCGCGCGTGGGCTGGGATTACATTGCCTCAGATGGTCTCATTCGGTCGCGATGGCGCGGGCGAATTGTATATGGTGGCGAGTAATCGTGTCTGGAAGCTCTTCAGAAAGATCAGCTGACGCACAAAACGCGCGGAGCCGAAGCCGGAGCGTGCGCTCGCGGGTGCTGCGTGGTGCATTGATGTTCGCCGCGGCGATCATCGGTCGCGCCGCTGCCGTGGGCGCCCAGGAGGTTGGATGGCACGGCAAGGCCGAGGTGAGCGGCAACGTGTTGTTTGGCTCCGGACGGGGACGCCTGCTCTCGGGTGCACTCGGTGGTTCGCGAGCCGACAGCACGTGGGAACGGCGGCTTGACGGGCAGTTCACCTACGCCGACACACGCTCCGAGGACGGCATTCGCGAGGTCACCGCCCGTTCCTCGCGCCTGACGGCCGCGGTCGACTACCGCCCCTTCGCACGCATCAGCCCTTTCTGGTTCGGCAGTACCGAGGCCAACCTGCAGCAGCGGATCGACCGGCGGTGGGCAAGCGGCGCCGGCGCGAAGCTCACGTTGTATCTGCATGAGGAGGACGAGGCCAGCGTGAGCCTGGCCGCGCTGTGGGAACGTACCCGTGCGCTGCCGACCGATGCCGGGGTGCAGAACGTCACGACGCGCGCCCGCTGGTCGCTGCGCGCACGGGGAAAGCGTCGTCTCAGCGAGGCTCTGCGCATTTCACATGTCACGTTCTTCCAGCCCTCGGTCAACCGGCTGAGCCGCTACACCGCCGACTCCAACACGTCGCTCGACATCATCGTCACGAAGCAGCTGTCGGGGACGGTCTCGTTGCGTGATCGCTACGACAGCGAGGCGCGCGGGCGCGGGGCGCGCAGCAACCATGATGGGCAGCTGCTGTTCGGGGTGAGGGCGGGGTTCTGACACGAGCCAGCCGCGCCGGTCGCGCAGGCAGCGTTCCATCCAGTCGAGCGCCTGCTCCACGTCGCCGAAGCCCAGGTGAATGGTGGCGAATGCCACTTGCGTGGTGGGAACGGTACTAAGGGCGCCGTGGGCTTCCACGCCCCGAGCGAAAGCTGTCGTATCGGCGTTAGGAGGACAATGCACGGCGCGCGAGCCGCCACGTGATCTGCCGCGCGGACGGCACTGTCCGGCGAGGTCCACGGAACGCTGCCGGCCTCTCGTACTGGACGGTGCCCGTCTCTGGACGTACGCTCCAGCTGCCGCGAACTGCGGCGCGTACATCGTATCCCCTGCCGTCCCGTCCCGTTCCCGGAGAGGAATCCGCATCATGAGTATCCGCCTTCTTGCGCGCCCGCGCCTGTTGTCCACGGTGGCCGCGCTGCTGGTTGCCATGCCGACTGCCGCACACGCCACCTGGTCCGTGATCGCGGTGGACCGCTCGTCGG
Organism: Gemmatimonadaceae bacterium; assembly: GCA_039927015.1. GTDB lineage: Bacteria > Gemmatimonadota > Gemmatimonadetes > Gemmatimonadales > Gemmatimonadaceae > SCN-70-22. The sequence continues at coordinate 2,858 of JBDSVW010000154.1, forward strand.
GGCGCGTCGTGATCTCCTCGGCCACCTGCGTGCCGCAGGCGTCGCTGCTGCGCTTTCCGGCCAAGGGGCTGATGGACGTGCAGGCCATCGTCGTGCCGGGATTCGGCGTGGCGGCGGCGCAAGCCGGCGTGGACCGGACGCGCGCCAACCAGATGCTGATCTACAGCGAGATGCGGAAGGGCACGCACCCGTCAGCCATTCTCGCCATGCTCATGGCCGACACGTCCGTCCAGAACCGGCAGTTCGGCATGGTGGACCTGCAGGGACGCTTCGCCGGGTTCTCCGGGGCCCGGAACGGCGTCGCATCACTCAGCGTGCAGGGGCAGGTATCCGGGACGGAGATCTATTACGCCATCCAGGGCAACATCCTGGCCTCCAACGACGTCGTGCAGCATGCCGTGCGGGCCTTCGAGTCGGCCAAGGGCCCGGTGGAAGATCGCGTGATGGCCGCGATGGAGGCGGCGGACGCTTCGGGCGGCGACAAGCGTTGCACCTGCGAGAGCACGCCGATGCCGAAGACCATCGCGGCATGCACCACGCGCACGGCGCACGTGGCGTACCTGCTGGCCGCCGACCCGAAGGACGCCAGCGGCAGCTCGCATAACGATGGCACGTACGCCGTCTATCTCAACGTGACCGACGACAACACGCGCGAGAACGAGAATCCGAATCCCGTGCGTACCCTGCGGATGCGGTACGACGCCTGGAAGGCGCAGCGCTAGCGCGCTGCGCCTTCCTCTACAACCGCGCTAGCGTGCGGCCGCGCCGTCTGCCGCTGCGCGCTCCTTCCAGCCGCGAAGCTGCGTGCCAACCGGCAGCTCGCGGATGCGCATGCCCGTGGCGGAGAAGATGGCGTTCGCGATCGCCGCGCCCGCGGGTGGCACCCCCGGCTCGCCGATGCCGCCGGGCAAGCCTTCGCTTTCCACCAGATGCACGTCGACCACATGCGGCGCGGCGTTCATGCGCGCCACGTTGTAGTCGCGATAGTTGCTCTGCAGCACGCGGCCCTGCTTGAAGGCGATCTCGCTGTAGAGGGTATTGCTCATCGCCATGATGAGGGCACCCTCCATCTGCGCGCGGGCGCGGTCGGGATTCGCGACGAAGCCGGCGTCCACGGCTACGGTAGTGCGGGGCACAATCACCGTGCCGTCGTCCTGCACTTCCACTTCGACGATCATCGCGACGTAGGAGAGGAACGAGCGGTGCATCGCCACCCCTCGACCGCGTCCGCGGGGCAGCGGCGTCCCCCAGCCCGCCTTCTCGGCCGCCAGGCGCACGACGCGCGTCGCGCGCGCGGTGTCGAGCGGGTGATCGGTCCAGGTGGCGCCGTAGTTGCTCGCCGGCGCCACCAGGCCTTCCTTCGAGAGGTCGATTCTCCGGTCGGGACCCACGAGGTCGATCAGGAACTGCACGCTGTCCTTCCCGGCCGCGTGCGCCAGTTCATCGACGAATGAGCCGATGGCAAAGCCGTGGTGAATGGCATTCACCGAGCGATACCAACCGATGCGCGTGTGCGCCACGGCCGGCCCGATCTCGATGCTCATGTTCGGCACCGTGAACGGCACGTCGCTCGCGCCATTTGTGAGTTCATCCGCTTCTGCGCCCTTCACGTCCGGCGCGAAGGTGGCGGAGATGGCGGGGTACGCCGAGCGATGCCGCCAGGCGCTCACCTTTCCGCCGGCGTCGAGGCCTGCTTCCAGTCGGTGCGCCGCGACGCTGTGGTAGTAGCTGTTCCGCAGGTCGTCCTCGCGCGTCCATTGCACGCGCACGGGGGCACCCGTTTCGCGCGAAAGGAACGCGGCCTCGCAGATGAAGTCGGGCTTGGACTTGCGGCCGAAACCGCCGCCGAGGAGGGTGACGTGCACGGTCACCTTTTCCACATCCATCTTCAGGTAGCCTGCGATGGCCTTGCGGGCGTCGTCGGGCGACTGCGTCGGCGCCCACGCTTCCACGCTTCCGCCCGATACGTTCGCCAGTGCCGCCACCGGTTCCATTTGTGCGTGCGACAGGTGCGGCACATAATACTCCGCCGACAGCTTGCGGCTGGCGGTGTCGAGGGCGGCATCCACGTTGCCCTGCGCGCGGCCCGCAGTGCCGGGCTTGCGCACCGTCTCCTGGAGCGCCGCCTTGTACGTCGCCGAATCATACGACGCGTTGGGGCCGTGGTCCCAGGTGATCTTGAGGGCGTCGCGTCCGCGGATGGCTGCCCAGGTGTTCTTCGCGATCACGGCCACGCCTCCCAGCGGCATGTAACCGCTCGGGGGTGGCGTCTCGGGTATGCGCACCACGCGCTCCACTCCCGGCACCTGCAACGCGGCGCCGTCGTCCACCGAGACCACCGTGCCGCCCCACACCGGCGGGCGGGCGATCACCGCCACCTTCATGCCGGGCAGGCTCACGTCGGCGCCATAGACGCCGGCACCCGTGGTCATGGGGATCAGGTCGATGGAGGGCATCTGCTTGCCCTGCCAGCGCCGCTCGTCGGGCGTCTTGAAGCGGATGCGGTCGGGCCCGGGCATGGGCAGCGTGCGCGCCGCCGCCACCAGCGCGCCGAACGCCAGCGATCGCCCGCTCGCGGTGTGCACGACCCTGTGCTGACGCGCCTTGACCTCGCTGGGAGTCACTCCCCATTCGTCGGCCGCCGCATTCTCCATCAGCGCGCGCACCGTCGCCCCTGCCGCGCGATACTGCGGCAGGAAGTCGCGAATGCTCGTGGACCCATCGGTGTTCTGCGAGCCGTACTTCTTCTCGTTGCCGTCGGCCTGTTCCACGCGGCACTTCGACCAGTCGGCTTCCATTTCGTCGGCAATGATCATGGGCATGGTCGTGCGGATGCCCTGACCCATCTCCGAGCGATGGCAGATGATCGTCACCATGCCGTCGTCCTGCACCATGACGTAGGCAGTGGGAGCCCAATGGGCCGCCCCGCCAGCTGCCACGCGCTCCGCCGCATTCAGTCGCCGCACGCCGGCGGGTCCGGTGGCGATCACGAGCCCGCCAAGACCCATCAGCTGCAACAGGCGCCGGCGCCGGGGATCGGCGGGGGAGGCGGAGGCAGGCGTGCCATCCGACATGTCCGGGGGAAGTCGAAGGTCGGTCATGACTGCTTCTCCGCCGCCGCCTTGATGGCGGCGCGTATGCGAGGATAGGTACCGCAGCGGCAGATATGCCCGGTCATGGCGGCGTCGATGTCGGCGTCTGTCGGCTTCGGCTTCGACTTGAGCAAGGCCGCTGCTCCCATGATCTGACCCGACTGGCAGTAGCCGCACTGCGGAACGTCCAGCTCGCGCCATGCCACCTGCGCGGGATGCCGTCCTTCCGGATGCAACCCTTCGATGGTGGTGACCGCCTTGCCCTCCAGGGTGGACATGCGTTGCTGGCACGCCCGCGCAGGCTCGCCGTCCACATGCACGGTGCACGCACCGCACGCCGACACGCCGCAGCCGAACTTGGTGCCGGTGAGCGTGAGTTCATCGCGCAGGTACCAGAGCAGGGGCATCGTGAGGTCGCCGTCAAAAGAGCGGCGGACGCCATTCACGGTCAGGGTGATCATGGGAGCTCCTTGCTGGGATGCGTCAATGGAAGAGAGGCATTCGCAATATGGGGAATCGTGCCGCCGCCTGTACGCGTCGACGTGTCGACACTACCGGCAACTGGGGAACGCGGGATCCTGCCCGGCGATGGCAGGTTTATCCGGTCGCACGGCGATGGCCCACATCACGTCGTGCACGAAGCGGCCCACCCGTGCGGCGTGCTCATAGTCAATGTACTGCGATTCATCTGTGGGCTGGTGATAGTCTTGCGCATACCCCAGCGAGAAGTAGGTCACGGGGATGTCCTTGCGTACGTAGGCCACCTGGTCACTGCGGCAAAAGCGGTTGAGCGGATTGGCGGTCACTTCCCACGATTTGTCGATGGCCATGGTCTCGACGCGGGTGGCATTGACCGAGTCGATGATGTCGCCAAACTCACGCGAGAGCCGCCGGGCGCCCAGCATCTGGATCGAGGTGGGCCCGCCGAACTTCACCTGCTCCACGCGGCCCTTGCCCACCATGTCCATGTTGTGCGCGGCCACGATGGCAGTGAGCGGCACCGTGGGGTGGTCCACGAACCAGCGCGAGCCGAGCAGGCCCGCCTCCTCGCCCTGGTGGGAGATGAAGATGATGGAGCGCGCCGGCTTCTCGGTCGCGAAATGCTCCGCGATCTCCAGCAACACCACGATGCCCGACCCGTCGTCGTCCGCGCCATTCATGATGGAGTCGCGGCGGGGCGGACGGATGCTGCGCGCGCGCGCGATGAGCGAATCGATGGCCCGCTGCTGCGCCGCGGTAGGGCGGCACACCGGATCGTTGGCTCCCTGACGGCGCGTGACGATATTCACCGCACGCAGCGAGTCATGATCCACGCCCACGGCGTTCACGCCCACGTGGTCGTTGTGCGCACCCACCAGCACGTACTCGCCCGCACGGGCGGGATCGGAGCCGCGCAGGATGGCGATCACGTTGCGCGCGGGCCACGGCGACGGACGCCACGCGTAATTCCAGGCGCCGCTCACCGAACCGCCGGTCGCGCCCACGCGCAGTTGGCCGACGGGGCGGCCGAAGAGCCGCTCGGCGGCCGTGGCCGAGATGGCGGCGCCCGCCACTCCCGAGACAGTGGATGTGGGTCGCATGGTGGCGCGCGTGGCGAACGCCTGTGCGGCAGGCGTACGTGAAAAGTCGCCCGGCTGCACAATCAGCACGGAGATGGCACCGGCGGCAGCGGCGCGGTTGTGGGCGAGCGTGGATGGCGCGGTCGGACGCTGCGTGGTGGTGCCGCTCCGGGCCGCGATCTCGGCCTCCACTCGCGCGGCATTCGCGGCGCCGAACTTGTCCGGCACGGAATCGCAGCGCAGCAGAGGAGTCGGGAGGCGCGCAACGACATCGGCGCCCGGTGTGTTAGGCGCCCCGAGGAAGACAGCCACCTTGCCGCGAACGATGGCCGGATCCAGCGCCGTCGTGTCGCCCCAGCGACCGGCGAAGACGGTGGGGGCGTCGCTGAACGAGGCCGCCGCGCCCAATCCTGCGGTAGGGATGATGGGAAACCACTCCGAATGCGAGGCGAGGGCCGCGCCGCCGATGGACAGGCGCGATTCTGCCGCCACAAAGGCGAGCGCTCCGTAGAACAGGTCCTGGAAATACGTCCCGCTGTCGCCGGCCGGCGTGAGGCCCAGCCGCTGGAACTCCGACGCGATATACGTGGTGCCCTTGAAGTTGCCGAGTTGCCCGATGCGCCGCCCTTCCATGGAATCGTGCGCAAAGGGATAAAGACGCGTGCGAAGATCGTTGGCCGTGATTGCCGGCTCGGTGGTTCGGCCGTTCCACGTGGAGGGACCCTCGTCGGGCCACACGATGCCCGTCGACTGGGCGCCCGCTACCGGCGAGACGCGGGTGGAGGCGGGGGCCGCGACGCAGGCGGCCAGCGGAAGAAGGAGAAATGCGCGCGACACGTGAAGCTCCAGCGGCTGAAGGAGTAGTTGAACGGAAGCTGCGGTGCAGGCCACCGCTGCGCCACTTCTCAGCGCATGCGCGGATCGAATGTCTGCTGCAGGTAGTCCGCCACGAGCCCGAGTGCGAACAGCAGCAGCGCGAGGGAGACGACGGGAGCGGCCGCCAGCCACCACGCGTCGAGCAGCATGGACTGCGCGTCACGCAACATCGCGCCCCAGCTTGGCCGGCGCGCGTCCTCCACCCCGAGAAAGGAAAGCCCGGCCTCGACCACGATGGCGCCCTCGAGCCGGAAGGGAATCAGGGCGAGCACGGGAATCAGCACCTCGGGGGCCAGATGCGTGAGCGCCACGCGGGTGCGCCGGGCGCCCAGCGCACGCGCGGCGAGGGCGAAGGGCAGGTCCCGCGCGAGCAGCAATTCCGCCCGCACCACGCGCGCGACGCCGAGCCAGCCCGTGAGCCCCACGACGAGCGCAACAGGCACGAGTCCCGGACCCACGACGGAGACGAGCAGCAGTGCCAGCAGCAGCGCCGGAATGGAGTCCGCGATTTCGGCGGTGCGCATGAGCAGGTCATCCCACCAGCCACCCAGCAGCGCGGCCAGCGTCCCAATCAGCACGCAGACGGTGAGTGCGATGAGCGTCGCGAGCACTCCGACTGCCAGCGACGTGCGCGCGCCGAAGACCAGCCGGGCCCACGAGTCTCGTCCCAGCAGGTCCGTGCCCAGCGGATACAGGGCCTGCGGAGATGCGAACGCGGGCCCTCCCGATTGCAGCCCGTCGACCGACGAGAATACGCCGGGAAAGAGGGCGAGCACTGCAAACACCAGCAGGATCACGCCTCCGAGCACCCCTTCTGCGGTGGCCCAGCGGAGCGCGATGCGACCCACCGCGCCCTGGGCGGCGAACGGATACGCCGCGCGCCGCACGCTGGCGCGATCCTCCGCGTCGGGAAGCACGACCTCACCCATGGCGCGCCCGCGGATCGAGTCGGGCGAGCGCGACATCTGCCACCAGGTTCGCCACGACGACGAGCAAGGTGCCGGTGAGGATCACGCCGAGGACGAGGGGATAGTCGCGGGCGAGCGTCGCGTCCACCGCGAGGCGTCCGATGCCGGGCCAGGCGAAGACGGTTTCGGTGAGCACGGTGCCCCCCGCCCAGTGCGCGGCCGTGAGCGCCAGCAACGTGACGGGGGCGGAGAGCGCGTTGCGCAGCGCATGCCGCCAGAGAATGCGCCACTCCGACAATCCGCTCGCGCGCGCGGTGCGCACGTGGTCGCGCTGCCACACGTCCAGCAGGCGTGCCCGCGTGACGCGCGCGACGCCGAACATCGGCTGGAGCGCCAGCGTGAGCGCGGGCAGCGCGAGGTGGGCGAGCACGTCGAGTGCACCGCCACTGCCGCGCGCCGACGTCATCCCTTGGCTCGGCAAAACGCCGAACGCGAGTGAGAAGATGACGATGAGCACGAGCCCGGCCACGAATGGCGGCTGGTTGCCGCCCAGTAGCAGCGTGAGAAATGCCATGCGCTCGAGCCGGGGCGATCGCTGGGCGAGTCGCGTGAGCCACAGGCCGAGCCCCACCCCGAGAATGGCGGCGAGCACGAGCGCCGTGGCCGCGAGCAGCAGCGTCGCGGGCAGTCGTTCGCCGATGGCCTCGACCACCGGGCGTCCCTGCAGGATCGACTGGCCGAGGTGGCCCCGGGACAGCTCGCCGAGGTAGGCGAGAAAGCGTTCGGGCAGGGGACGGTCGAGCGCGAGCCGCTCGCGCAGTGCGGCGAGCGTGGCGAGGTCGGGCGCGCCTCCTTCACCGAAGAAGAGCGCGACCGGATCGCCGGGGGTGAGGGAGAGGAAGGCGAAGTTGAGCGCGGCGACGCCGATGAGCAGCGGCACGGCCAGCACAAGGCGACGAGCAACGATGCGCCACATGTGGCCCGTGCCGTCAGCGCACCGGGAGTGTCGCCTCGTCGAACGTGTGCCCGCTCCAGATGCGCAGCCCGCGCACATCGGCGCGCCAGGCGCGAATCCCGTCGCTCTCGACGAGCCAGAGATAGGGCATCTCGTCCAGGAGGATGCGCTGCACGCGGCCGTAGATCGCGCGGCGTCGCGGCTCGTCCCGCGTCGTCACCGCGAGGTCGAACAGGGAATCCACGGCGGGATTGCGATAGGCCGCGCCGTTGCCGAACGGGATGGGCAGGATGTTGCGCGAGTCGTACACCCGCTTGACCCCGATGTCCGGATCGGCGCCGTTGCAGTACGAGGCGACGCCGAGGTCGAAGTCCTGCTTGATGTACACCTTCTCGACCGCGGCGTTGAAGTCCATGGGATCGAGTTGCAGCTCCACGCCAACCCGTGCGAAGTGGTCGCGCAGCGTCTCGGCCAGCGTGGCGAATCCCGGTGTGCCGTACGTGAAGCGGAGGCGAAGGCGCGGCCTGCCGTCACGTGCAACGAGGCCCGCTTCCTGGAGCAGGCGCACGGCGCGGGCCGGGTCATGTGGCAGCACCGGGGGTGTGCGGTCGGTGGCGCCCAGTGCCGTATGGAAGGGGCCATGCGCCGCGCTGGCGGTCTCGAGGTACACGCGTGACGAGAGGAACTGGCGGTCGATGGCGAGGCTGAGCGCACGGCGCACGCGCGCATCGTTCAGCGGCGCACGGCGGAGGTTGGGCACGAGCGTGTTCACGCACCAGCCGCCGCCGGCGCCCGCTGGGTGTCGCCCCACTCGAACAGACGACGCGGCGCGGAGGCGGGCAATCTGCGGCCCCTCGACGGCGGAGAGGTAGTCGACCTCACCCCGCTCGAGCGCGATGGCCGCCGCCGCGGCGTTAGGCAGGATGCGCCAGACCACGCGGTCGATGCGCGGCCGGTTGCGAATGAAGTAGCGTTCGTTGCGGGCAAAGACGATCCGGTCGCCGCGCAGCCACTCCACGAAGCGGTACGGGCCCGTGCCCACCGGGCGCTGGTTGCGCGGGTTGGTGAGCGGGTCGGTGCCCTCGTACAGATGTCGCGGGAGAATGGGCGCCTCGTCCACCGTGAGACGCTTGAGCAGCGGCCCATACGGCGCCTTGAACCGGAAGACGACGGTGTAGGGATCGGGCGCGTCGATCCCGGCGAGTGCGGGTTCGAGACCGGCCTTGGCGCGCGCCGAGTACTTGAGCAGCATCTCGCTGAACGTGTAGGTCACGTCGCGCGCGGTGAACGGCGCGCCGTCGTGCCACGTGACACCCTTCCGAAGGTGGAAGGTGTACGTGCGGCCCCCGTCGCTCACCTCCCATCGCTCGGCGAGCCCGGGAATCGGACGTCCCGCGGCGTCGAGTTCCACCAGTCCGTCGTAGAGTGAGCCGGCGACCGTGTGGATGCCGCCGGCCGTGGTGATGGCGGAGTTGAGGTGCGCGGGATCGCCGTTGATTGCCGCCACGAGTGTGGTCGGCTTGCTCGGGCGAGACTGTGCGCCGGCCGAAGCCGCGACACACAGCGCCGCGGCGAGACGGGACGTTCTCCGCAGCGTCAGGCGCAACCGCGACGGCAGTGGCCATGACGCACGACCGGCGGAAGCGCACGCTTCCGCCGGTGAGCCATCCTGGCGCCATGGCACGTCGGCGCCGGCCGGTGCCGACTTACGCCAGCGTGCCAACGAGCGCGCGGATGGCGGTAACGGCAACGCCGGGCGGCTGCTGCTCGACCGGGGCATCGCCGTTGCGCTCCGTGGCGATGAGGCTCGGATCGTACGGTACCTCCCCTACCAGCTTGAGGTCGTGTGCCGCGCAGAACTCGGCGATGGCCCGCCGGTCCTCGTCGTCGCGCACCTTGTTGGCCAGCACCACCACATCCTCGATACCCAGTTCTTTGGCCAGCAGCGCCACGCGGCGCGCCGTTTCCATCGAGCGGTAGTACGGTTCGAGCACGGCGACGAAGCGCGACAGGTGACGTCCCGTGCCGCGGGACAGGTGCTCGAGCCCTGCCTCCATGTCCACGATGATGTCGCTGTCGTCGTCGCCGTTCTGTACCATCTCACCAAGTAAGCCACGGACCGTGGCGTGGGCGCTGCAGAGTCAACCAGCGCCGCCGTGGTCCACCTTGCCCATCATCAGCAGCTGCACGCCGTCGGGCGCGCGCGTGCCGTAGCGCTCCAGCACATCGGCGGGCGAGGCGGTAAAGACGGCCTTGGTCGTGCCATCCTCCTGCTTCTGCCGTTCCATGAGGTTGCGCGGCATGGCGGCGATGCTTTGCACCTGCTCGAGCGGCACGCCGAGTGTCACGGCGAGATTGGGATTCGTGTCCGCATCGATCGCGATCACGCGTCGCCCGTTTTGCGCCAGCACCCGGGCCAGCGTGCCGGCGATGGTGGTCTTGCCCGTGCCGCCTTTTCCTGCAATCGCGAGTCGCATCAGTGCTGGTGTCCTCCATGGGCGCGGGCCGCGTGACACTCGGCGGCTCCGCCCGGATTCGTGTGACAATCACAGTTTGGGTCACTGCACTCGCCGTGACCCTGGTTCAGCAACGGAGCGAACTCCGCGGCAAAGCGGCGTGCCGCCTCGCGACGCCCCGGTTCGGTGAGGCGGTACTCCCCGCTGATCGGCAGGAGCACGACGTCGCCGCGGCGCAGCAGGTCGTCCAGTCCCACACGCACCTTGCCTTCCGGGTGCGCCACGAAACGGGCGATACCGGGAAGCGTGGCGTTCCCGTGAAATCCCTCGCCTTCCAGCCAATACAATACTTCGAGCAACTCGTCGCGGCGCTTGATCTCGTCGCCCGGAACGTCCTCTGTCATGAAGCACCATCCTCCTTCGAGCGCGCCGCCCCCGTGGTCGGGTGCGACGCGCAGTCGTGCGCGGCCACGTGGCTGCCAAGCAACCGCCGCACCTGCTCCACCGCCGCCTCGGCGGCGTCGTTCACCACCGGCGTGAGACCGATTGAGAACTCGTCCACCTCTGCCGGCTCGCATCCCACGAGAAAGATCTCCGGGGGAAGCGCACCCAGTGCCTTCGCGACCGCGAGGGCGCTCGACGGCATCGTCGTGTGCATGTCAATCTCGCGTGCAGCCGTGACGCTGTCGATGGCCAGCGTGTAGAGCGTGCCGGGCGTTCCGCCGCGTGTGGTGGCATCCACGATGATCAGCCGGTCGTACGACCGGGTGAGTTCCTGCGCCAGGCGAATGCCGCCCGTGCCCACGTCGAGCAGCTCGACCGAGTCGCTGGCGAAGCCGCGCTCCCCCAGGCGTCGCAGCACATCCACGCCGAAGCCGTCGTCGCCGCGCAGCACGTTGCCGAAGCCGGCGATGAGCACGCGCATCAGGCCTCTGGGGCGGCGGTTCCCGCGCGCGCGGTACCGACGACGACCTCGAGCATGCCGTCGTTCACGCGCACCGGGAACACCGTCAGCTGCTCCTCGAGCGAAGCTCCTGGGTAATCCAGCCGGCGGCCCGTGCGCACGTCGTACCGGCAACTGTGCCAGCTGCAGGTGAGCTCCGTGCCCGCGAGCGTGCTGTAGTCCAGCGGGAGCGGTCCATCGCCGCATGCGTTGCGCACCGCATAGAACTCGCCGTCCGCGTGCATGACGAGCACGTTCGTGTTCTTCACCATCGCGCTCCTGAGCGATCCTTCCGCCAGTTCCGCCGCGGGAAAGAGCGGGGAATAGACAGGGCGGAACGCGCGCTGCAGGGCGGAGCGGGGCAGGAACGTGGAATCCTGCGGCGCGGTACGGGCGCCCTTGCCGTCCCGGATCTCCAGCTCCTGGAAACCCAGCAATCCCGTTTCCAGTGACTGCTCGATGTCGCGCACCACGCCGGCGAGTGAGGGATCATCGGCGGGTGGGGCGCCGTGAAGGCGCACCGATACGACGCCTCCCAGCACCTCGAGCAATTCCACGTCGATCCCGTGCGAGTGCAGGTGCCCCCGCACCGCGTCGAGCGCTTCCTCGGCCAGCGTGCGGCGGTCTACCGCCAGCAGGTCGTACGACATGAGCAGCAGGCGGATCGCGGGGTCACCGGTGAGGCGGTTCACGAAAGCGTCGCCCGCCATCGACTGGATCGCTCCCATGAGATGGGCGAGCGCCGTGCGGTGCACCGTATCGATGCCGTTGAGCAGTGCGGTCGTCGTCTGGCTTACTGCCGGATCGGGATGCGAGGTGAGCAAGCCGATGAGGCGTTCCACCTCGACCAAGAGGTCCGCCTGGTCGGCCTCTCCTTCCTCGGGGCGCTCCTGCGGGGCCACGGGCTCGGTGCCACTCATCGGGCGCTCACACGGCTATCGGCTGCATGTGGCCGCGGATCCAGCCGCCGCCTAACGGCATGACGGGGAGCGACAAACCCAGCGCCGCGTCGTGTGCGAGTCGCCGTGCAAGGGCGCGGACCTCCGGGTACGCGGCCGCCACCGCCGGACTCATCTCGTCACCCCACGCATGCTCCAGCGGCTCCACCTCCAGCACGATCGTCTCGGTCGGCAGTGCGCCCATCCACTCCACGACGATGAGCGTGTTGTCGAGGAAGATCACGCCTGTCACCGCGTCGGTCATCGCGCGATGGATTTCCTCGGCGTCAGGCAGCACACGATCCCACCGGTAGGCACAGATGGTGCCCGGGGGCCGACCATCTTCGCGCGCGATCGCGGTGATGAAGATCGCGCGCGTGAACGGCGCCTCTCGCGCCTCATCCTGCAGCCACTGACCCACGGCGACCGGCCCGTAGCTCAGGTCCTCTATCACCAGCCCGGGCGGCTGCGACTCCGCCTCGAGCTCGTCACTCATCATGATGCCCAGCGAGTGGTCCTTCAGGTTGCGGTATCCCACGCCGCCTAGGACCGTGCGTACGTTGGTACCACTCGCCATCAGGTTACTCGTCCAGTCCGCAAGCGCAGGTGTTGACCTCGCGCGTGATCATGCCGGCCTCGGACTGGATGTGCGTGGTGCACGGCATGCAGGGGTCGAAGGACCGGATGGCGCGCAGGATGTCGATGCCGCGGAACTTCTCCGGATCGTTGGACTCCTCCAGCAGCGGCGTGTTCATCACCGCTTCCTCGTACGGACCCGGCTGTCCCCACTTGTCGGTGGGCGACGCGTTCCATGTGGAGGGCGTGACGATCTGGTAGTTCGCCACCGCCCCGCGATCGAGGATGAGGTGGTGCGTAAGGTAGCCGCGCCCGGCTCCCCAGAAGCCGACCCCCATCTGCTCGCCGCGCTTGGGAATCTCGAACTTGGTGGACGTGCGCGAGTCGCCGTTCTTCAGGAGCTCCATGGCCGCCATCCACTGGTTCATCGCGGTCATGGCCGTCCAGCCCACGCAGTAGGCGCGCGCGCGATTGCGCTCAAACGCGTTCCACACCGTTGGCACGTGCCACTCGATCGTCTTCTCGGGCAGCTTGCCTCGCGGCAGGCGAATCTTGAGGGAGTGGCCCGTGGACTCGATAAACGGATTGTCCGGCATCTTGCGGGCGACGGCCGTGTTCCAGAGTCGGGCGTAGCATCCCGCCTCCATGCCCAGGCGATCCCAACGTGGCGCGGTGTCCCAGGTGTACTTCTCCTTCCAGCTCTGCGCACCGGGCTTGGGCTTGGTCACCTTGTTCCACGGATGGTACGGCGAGAGCGGCAGGCCCACTTCGTCCGTGGCGTAGCGCTGCTTCTGGCCCTCGCCCGTCCACGGTTCGTAGTACGAGTGCTCGACGAACTCCTCCAGCCCCATGTTGATCTTGTGCAGGTCGGTGGTGACGAGTTCGCCGTCGACGATGGCGCCCGGCGTGGCCCAGCGCTTGTTGCCCCACTCGGTCGCGTTCTTGTACGTCGCATCGTACGCGTCAGGATCGTCGAAGATGCCCGTGTCGATCATGTTGGCGCGGCGCGAGCCCACCAGCTTGTACTGCGGGTCGGCGTCGTAGAAGAAGTTCGTGAGGTCGTCCCAGATGCCCGCCATCTTCTTCCCGTAATCGAAGAACTGGCTCATGCGCACGAACATCTCGTTCATCACCGTGAGGTTGATGGTCGAGCTCATGCCGCCGGGCACGATGGTCTGCGGGTGCGGATACTTGCCGCAGATGAGCACGTACGCCTCGCGCGCCACGCGGGTCATGTGCAGCGCCTCAAGATAGAGCCCGCCGCTCAGCGGGTTGAGGTCGGTCATCAACTCCAGCATCGTGCGATAGCCGTGCACATCCGTGTGCGCCGCCTCAGTGTGGCGGGCCTTGTCGAGCAGCGACGGGTTGGTGCCTTCCACGATCGCCGCCGAATAGTCCGGCCCCGCCAGCAGGTGCAAGTGCAGCGGGTTGTCGTACAGGAATTCGAGCGAGAGCGCGAGGTTGCGAATCAGGATGCCCAGCGGCGGCGGCTGGCAGCCGATGGCCATCTCGATGGCGAGCGCCGAGCAGGTGGAGTGCACCCCGCCGCACACGCCACAGGCTCGGCTGGTGATGAAGATGGCGTCGCGCGGGTCGCGGCCGATCATGATCACCTCGTAGCCGCGGAACAGCGTGGCCACCGAGCGCGCCTCCAGCACCTTTCGCTCGCGCACGTCGGTCTTGGTGTGAAACGCGAGCGCGCCGGCCACACGGGTGACGGGATCGTAATCCACGTCCTTGATGTGCCCATTGCGCCTGACGAGCTCCGCAACTTTTTCCGCCGTGAGTTGCTTCGGCACCCCCGGGGGACCCGCCGTGGCCGTGGAGTACGGATTGCCCGCGCCTTCCCGGAGAAACGCCTTTCCCCGTTCGTCGAATTCGACGGGAAGATTCTTGAAACACATGGTGGCTTACGAACCCCGCGGACGGCTGACTAGCCGAGCCTGAAGACGGTGGCGACGCGCCCGAGATGGCGGTCGGCAGACTGGAGCCCGCTGAGCAA
>JBDSVW010000155.1:0-32362 GCA_039927015.1 Gemmatimonadaceae bacterium
CATGACCGGCGAGACCGCGATACCGGAAGACAGCAGGTGATCACGCCACGCGAGCTGCTCGTCCTCGGACGAGGCCCTGAAGGCAATGTGGTGCGTCTGGCCCACCCCCCCGTGCGCCGGCCGGCCGGCCTGCGGCCATCCGAAGAACGTGAGCGCGCTGTGGGGCTGCACCTCGTGTCCATCGTACGCCGCCCAGAACCAGTGCTTCGACGACGGATCGTCCTGGTTGAACGACTTCTTGATCAGCGAGATGCCGAGCGCCTTGGGATAGAAGTCGGCCAGCGCGTCGAGGTCGCCCGAGATGGCGCTGATGTGATGGATGCCCTCCAGCGCCATGTCGGCCGTGATGACCGGCACCGGCTCCGGATGCGTGCGCGCCGCGATGGCGGCCTCGTCGCGCTGGCCCCGGATCTCGGCGTGCACCGGCGGCGCCACCTCGCGCTTGCCTAACGCTTCCATCGGCTCGTCCACGGCGTAACCGGGCCCGCGCGTGGCAATCTCGAGCACCTGTCCGTCGGGGTCCGAGAAGTAGATCGAACGGAACCATCCCCGGTCGAACGGACCGGACACCGGCACGCCCGCATCCACGAGGCGACGCTTCCACTTGAGCTGCGCCTCGGCGGTCGACACGCCGAGGGCGAGGTGATGCACCCCACCCACGCCATAGTTGCCCCGGCGCGCATCGCGCCATTCGAAGAACGTCAGGATCGTGCCTGGCGCTCCCGTGCCATCGCCGAAGTAGAGATGGTACGACGACGGATCGTCGAAGTTCACCGTGCGCTTCACCAGCCCGACGCCCAACAGCTCGCGATAGAACGCCATCGTCCGGCGCGCGTCAGACGAGACCATCGTGATGTGGTGAAAACCCTTCGTGTGCAGCGCTTGCATCGGTCGGTCCTCCTGTGTCGGCGGCCGGGCCGCCCTGCGGTCGTGCGTGTGTATCTCAGTAGTGAGATATGATATCCAACGAATCCGGACGCCCGGGAAAAGTGCCCGGCACCAGCACTCTCTAGCCGTCCGCCATCGACGACGCGGCGGCCGCCAGTCCGAGCTTCCGCATGAGGCGCGTGGCGTCGCGCTGCTCCGTTCCACCCAAGCCGCGCAACGCGCGCTCGATGCGACGCGCATGGCGGGGAAAGATGCGCCGCATGAGCCGTTCGCCTTCGCGCGTGAGCGTCGCGTACCGCGATCGGCGATCCTCCTCGCACTCACGCCGCTCGACGAATCCCTTCTCGACCAGCTTGTCCACCAGGAAGGTGGTCCCGCCGCTCGACACCAGCACGCGCTTCTGGATGTCTCCTAACAGCGTCTGCCCGCGATGATGCAGCAGTTCCAGCACGCCGAACTCCGCCAGGGAGAGCCCCTCGGCGCGTGCGTCATCCCGCGCGTGTTCCTCCACCGCGGCGTACGCACGCGCGAGCGTCACCCAGAGCTTGAGTGCGACTTGCTCTTTCTCGGGTAGTTCCGCCGTCGAGGCGGGCGCGGGAGAGTAGGACTTTGTCATATATCTTAGTACTGAGATATATACGACGACCTGCCCGGTGTGACAACTCCCGCGCGTGCCGCCACCGGCGTCCCGGGCGGCGGGGAGGAAAATGGCGCTGGATTGCGCGCCGCGGCGGGGCTATTGTCCGCGACGAACAACCGCCACCCTCGGAGGACGTGCATGTCGTCGAAGGAAATCTCCCATCACAACTGGGCCGCCATTCCGCTGGAGACGCTGAGCCCGCTGCTCGATCGCAAGTTGATCACCGGCGACGGGATGATGATCGCCCAGGTCTTCCTGAAGAAGGGCTGCATCGTGCCGCGGCATCAGCATCACAACGAGCAACTCACCTACATCCTGCAGGGCGGCCTTCGTTTCTTCCTCGGTGAGGAGGGGGAAGAGGAGCGCACGCAGGACGTCATGGCTGGAGAGGTGCTGCACATCCCCGCCTGGAAGTGGCACAAGGCGGAGGCGTTGGAGGACACGCTCGACGTCGACATTTTTTCGCCGCCGCGCGAGGACTGGATCAACAAGACCGACAGCTACCTGCGCGGGCCGACGAAGTAGCGGCGCGCGATGCGGGTGACGGCCTAACGGCTCGCGGTGCGGCGGCGGGCGGCGTGGCGACCCGCAGAGATGATTGCGACGAGCACGCCCGCGCCCACAAGCCACAGACCCCAAGTGGTCTGCAGCGTATGTTGGTCCGCCACGGCCACCCACGACGCCCCCGTCGGGGCTGCGTAGCTACCGTCGGCGATGGAGCCGAGCGCGTGGCGGCCTACGCCAAACAGGAGCACGCCGACTCCGAGCAGGAGCGCGGCCACGCAGTCGTACGCGCGATCCTGCAGCGGGACGGATGGAGGACGGTAGGTCGCGGCAGTCACGGAAAGGTGGTGGCGTTGAGGGAATGGCGCCGAATCGGGCGGGGTGTTCGCCACTCGCCCTCGGCGTTTCAAGGACGACACGACGCGTTCGGAGGGCACGCGTGACGTGAGCGTGACGTGCCTCGCTATGCTCGGGGAATGGGCGTCACGCAGCAAACACCATGTTTCGCAAGACGTTGCCGCGCTTGGCGTTCGCTCGTCCATCGTGAAATGCGCTTCCGCCGCCTCTCCTCCCGTCCTTCGCGTCGCCTCGCGACGCTGCTCACCACGCTCTTGCTCGTCATCGCGGCGCGCGCGGTGTGGGGAGGCGAGGTGCGTGGTGTGCTGCACGAGAAGCCGGAGGTTCCGCCGGTTCGGGCGGAACTCGTCAACATGCCCGTCGTCAGCCGCGGCGCCGTGGCCTCGACTCCGCTGGCCGACGTGGATTTCGCTTCCCTCTTCGGCCGCTCCGGACAACTTCGCGTTCGCTTGCTCACCTTCGACGAGGTGGACGCGTTTCCGGCGCTCATACAGCGCTTCGGCGATCAGCTGCGCACGCCGGGCATCCGCCAGATGGTCGCCGGCGACGAGCGGACCGAGTTCTCCTTCGTCACGCTCACCCCGTGGCGGAAGAAGCTGGGCAGCTACGTCAATGGCTATCACCTCGGGCTGTGGCCGGGTGAGCAGCGCCTGATGCCGGCCAACTACGAGAATCCCGACGGATTCATCGAAGTGATGCCGGAACACGCACGTACTCGCGTGTCGACGCACTTCACGCTCGGCGACTTCCTCACGCACGACCAGAAGCAGGTGTGGCCGAAGTACGTCGTGCTGCGCGAGGAATTGCTGGACAAGCTGGAACTGGTCCTCGAAGCGCTGCAGTCATTCGGCGTAGCTACCGAGCACGTGGTCGTGCTGTCGGGCTTCCGGTCCCCGCAGTACAACAGCCGAGGCGGCGGCGAAGGCATGGCGCGCTCGAGCCGGCACCAGTTCGGCGACGCCGCGGACATCATCGTCGACGCCAACCGTGACGGGCGGATGGACGATCTCAACAACGACGGACGCGTGGACTTCAGCGACACCCAGGTCATCGACCGCGCGGTCGGCCTCGTGGAGTCGCGGTATCCTGAGCTCGTGGGGGGGCTGGGCCTGTATCACGAGACGGGCCCCAGCGGCCCCTTCGCGCACATCGACGTGCGCGGCACGCGCGCGCGGTGGACGAACGGTGCCCGGCCCGGCCCCCAGCGCGTCGCGTCGGGCTGGCGGAATGTTTCCTCCCCGCCGGCCGAACCGTCTGGTAAATGTCAGGCCGAAGGCGTGATGGCGGTCCTGTGTCAGGGAGCCCGGTAGGCGGGCGACGTGCGGAGGACCGTTCGAAAGAGGCGGCGCGAAAGCGCCGCCTCTTTCCTTCGTGGTCACCCCCGCGCCTGCACCGCGCAGGCGGACGCGACGTCCCTCATTCCTCGCCGCGCAGCTTGACGTACACCCACTCGTCGGTCACGCTCTCATCCTTGATGGCGATACTGCGGGCCGTCGACTCCAGCGTGAAGCCAGAGCGCTCCAGCACGCGGGCGGACAACACGTTGGACGTGAACACGTTGGCGTGGATACGCTGGAGGCCGAAGAACTCGAAGGCCCACGCCGAGAGTGCGCGCAGCGCCTCCGACGCGATGCCTTGTCCGCGCCACTCGACGCCTAACCAGTAGCCGATGGAAGCGGACACGCGATAGATGTCCTCGCCCAGTTCGATGCCAATGGCGCCCACCGGCTGGTCGCTGACGCAGATGACAAACTTCCGCTCCGGATTCTCCGCCAGCGCCTCGGCGATGAACGCGTCACCATCTGCACGCGTGTACGGATGGGGAAAGCGATCGCGCACGTTGAGCCAGATGGCGCGATCATTCGCCAGTTGGGCGAGACGGAGCGCATCGGTCGTGCGCCAGGAGCGAACCGTACACCGCTCGAGCAGGAGTTCCATGTGCGTGTCAGGTGTGAAGTGATCGCGTTGCCGTTCATGATGCAGGTTCCGCGTCCCGCATGGCCGCCAGGCGCTGCATCCACTACATACTCGGGGTGAACCTTCCCGCTGTCCACCCGGTCCGCGCCAACTTTCTTGTGCCGACGGGAGCGAAAGGTACATTGGCGCCAATGCGCATCGCGCGACCCTCCCCGACTCCGCAATTCTCATGATGAGTTTCGCTCCCTATCGTGCCCCGGCACAGAACGCACATCCCCTCACGCGCCGGCCGGGCGCCGCACTGGCCCTCTCGCTCGCCTTCTGCGCCATGGCCGAGGCCGCGTCCCCGGCGGTGCTGGAAGCCCAGAACGTCGCCATCACGGCACAGCGGGTGTTTGATGGCGAGCGAATGCTCGACAACGCCACCGTCGTGGTGAGCGGCTCGCGCATCTCTTCGGTGGGCGCGCTCCCCGCTGGCTTCCAGGGGGTGCGTTACGATCTGGGGGACGCGACGCTCATGCCGGGCCTCATGGATGTGCATTCGCACGTGGTGTGGCACTTCAACGCCGCGGGCCGGTTGCACTCCGGCTCCGATGGCGAGACGCCGGCCCAGGGGACCTTGGCCGCCGCGGAGAACGCCTATGCGACCCTGATGGCGGGGGTGACGACCGTCCAGTCACCCGGCTCTCCCGAGGACAAGGACCTGCGGGACGCCATCGCACGCGGCGGGTTGCCGGGTCCGCGGATCCTCACCTCGTTAGGCTCGCTGAGCGAGGCGTCGGGCACGCCGCAGGAGTTGCGCGCGAAGATCCGGGGCTTCAAGCAGTCCGGCGCGAACCTCATCAAGCTGTTTGCCTCCAAGTCCATCCGCGAGGGCGGCGGCCAGACCATGAGTGACGCCCAGCTGCAGGCCGCATGCGGCGAGGCGCATGCGCTCGGGCTCCGTGTGCTCGTGCACGCGCATGCCGCGGAAGCCATGAAGGCCGCCATCGCCGCCGGCTGCGACCAGATCGAGCACGGCGTCTTCGCCACCGATGAGGTGCTGCAGCTCATGGTGCAGAAGGGTACCTACCTCTCGCCCCAGTGCGGGCTGATCTTCCGCAACTACCTGGACAATCGCGCGAAGTACGAGGGTATCGGCAACTACAACGAGGAAGGCTTCTCCTCGATGGAGAAGGCGCTGCCGGTGAGCATCGCCGCGGTGCGGAAGGCGGTGCACACGCCGGGGCTCAAGGTGGTGTTCGGCACCGATGCCGTGGCCGGCGCGCACGGACGAAACGTGGAGGACCTCATCTGCCGCGTCAACGAAGCGGGACAGCCCACGCTGGCGGCGCTGACCAGCGCGACGTCGCTCGCAGCGCAATCGATGCAGCTCTCGGATTCGCTGGGCACGCTGCGTCCATCGATGCTGGCTGACCTCGTCGCCTTCCCCGGCGACGTCACGAAGGACATCACGCTCCTGCGCCGTACGATGTTCGTCATGAAGGGTGGTCGCGTATTCCGAAACGACGAAGTGCGCTGATGGCGCCCGCCCGCCGGCAGGAGCTGGCGGCCGTTCCTCTACCCTGACGGGGCTTCATGCGCCTGACGTTGACACTTCCCCGAGCACTCTCCCTCGCCGTGGTCCTGACGTCCGCGCCGCTCTACGCACAGGCCGCGCGCCAGACCGACGCCGACCACTACACGCGCTACGAGCTGCTGGCGCCCGACAGCGCACAATTCCGGATCATCTACGAGGTGACCGCCACCACGGCGGGGGCTACGCGCTACTTCAATCCCATCCGGAAGGGGAGCGTGGCGAGCGACGAGCGGGTGTGGGACCGGATGACCGGACGCGCGCTACCCTTCGAGGTAGTGAGTGGTCGCGTGGCGCGCGACGGCGGTGTGCGCGGCGCCGACACCACCGGCGAGTACATCAGGGTCACGCTCGCCCGGCCCGTGCCGGCCGACGGCGAGGGACGCCTCCTGATCGACAAGACGTACACCGATACGCGGAGTTACCTGTCGGGGGGAGACACGGTGGTGTTCTCGCGCCCGCTCGGTATCCGGAAGAATTCCGTGGTGCTGCCGGCGGGCTATGAGCCGATTGCGGTGAACTATCCCTCGCAGGTGCGAATCGAGGCCGATGGGCGGGTGGCGCTGTCGTTCATCAATACCGGCGTGGGAGAGGTGCCGTACGTGGTGACGGGGCGACGCGCACGACGCGCGGGGGCGGGAACGGATCGCACCGGAGTGCAGGACGTGCTGGCGGACTCCCGCTTGTCCGAGCGCGCACGGCAGGATCGGGAGATCGTCTACTTTCTGCAGCAACCGGAGACCAACGCATTCGACCTCTATCACGACTACACGGAATCGCGTCCGGGTGTGCACCAGTACCTGAACGTCGTGCGCGGTGGAAGCAGGGTTTCGCGTCCCTCGGCCCGGATTCTCGACACCGGCGAGGAACTCACGCCGCGCACACTCCGCGGCGCCGCCATCACCGCAGCGGGACTCGATATCGGCCAAGGCGTCCTGCCGGAGACGGAAGTCGTCGTCATTCCGTTCTCCCCCGTGCGCGAGGGGGAGTCGGTGCGGCTCCGGATCAGCGAGACGTACACCGATCCCGCGCGCTATCGGCTGCAGGGCGACATGCTGGTGTGGGATCGGGCGTTCGGCCGGCCGGCGAACGCGATGGTGTTGCCGGCGGGCTGGTCGCTCGCGAACTGCTCGGTGCCCGCGACCGTGAGCCTCACCCCGGACGGTCGCGTACGGCTGGACTTCGTGAATGCGCGCAACGACGACATCGCGGTGCTGCTGACGGCGGTCCGCCGTTAGGCAATCTGGTGCGGCGCCATCGGCGCGCTGCCCGGCGCCGCATCGCGTCAGGGCACGATCTTGCCGGTCACGAAGGGTGCGCGCACCGGGTCGAACGCGGGCGCGAGGCGCCGCGAGTTCTCGACCATCTTCGCCACTTCCTCCATGAGCCGGGCATTGTTGATGACCACGCCATCCTTGATGGTGTGCACGATACCCTGTGTGCGAATCATCTTACCCGACTTGTCGAGCGCCAGGTCCCCGAACGAGTACATGTACTTCAGGTTCGCCGCGGGGTTGCCGTCCACCAGCAGGAGGTCGGCCTTGTACCCCGGGCGCACGAGGCCCAGCAGCGGCTCGCCTAACGTCTCCGCCGAGTTGAGCGTGGCGGTCTTGAGCACCTCCAGCGTGTGCATGCCCGTCTCGCGCTGGAGCTGCAGCTCCCGGATGGTCGAGAAGCCCGGCGTGGCCCAGATGTAGTTGTCATCCGTGCCGAAGGCCACGCGGCCACCGCGCTTGTTGAACTCCTGGATCAGGTCGCCCCACAGGCGGAAGGCGACGGTCCAGTAGTACTCGTCGTCGCTCGTCCAGTCGTAGTGGAACGCGCCGTGGTACGCCGGGTTGGGCAGGTTCCAGTTCCACAGCGCCTGATGCGTGTACTTCTCCGTCCAGGGGAGCGAGGTGGCGCGCAGCACATCGCGATTCGCCTCGTACACCACGCGCGTGGGCAGCATCGTGACGCCGCACTTCACCAGCGAATCGGCGACCTCGGTCAGCAGGCGCTCGCGGTTGGCGTAGGTCCAGACGCGGCCCGCCTCGCGGAAGCGGTCGTTCTCGTTGCCGTAGCTGTAGTTGCGCGGAAAGTCCTGCGTCTTGTTGTCCAGCGACGACTCGGCGTATCCGTAGTGGTGCTCGATCATGGTGATGCCGGCGCAGGCCGCCTTCACGGCCTGCGTGACCGCGGTATTCGACGGCTGCAAGTGGAACGACGTGATCATGCCGTTCTCCTTGGCGGCCTTGGCAATGGCCGTGACGAGTTCGAGCGACCATCCCAGCGGGTCCATCGAGATGACGCGGTTGCCGTTCGCCGCCATCGCCTTCACCACCTGTGGCACAGACTTGGGGTCGTCGAGCACATCGCGCGAGAACTTGGTTCCCGCGCCGTAGCTCACCAGCGGGAACATGCGTGGGGCGAGGACTTCGTTCGCCGCGCTCCGCTGCGCCTCGCGCATGCCGTCTTCGTACCCGCGATCGGCCGCGTTCACCATCGTGGTGACGCCCATCGCGAGCTTGAGATAGTACACGTACTCGATCTCCTGGGGCATCGTGCGGATGTGCGTGTGCAGGTCGATCATGCCCGGCATCACGTACTTTCCGTCCGCATCAATCACGCGATCGCCCGTCATGCGCGGCCGAGCGCCCGCTCGTTCGGCCGTGACCGGATCGAAGGGCACCATCTGGGTGATCATGTTGCCCTGGATCATGATGTCATACGGCCCCGTGGGCGGTCCGCCGTGCCCTGGAATCACCATGGCATTGCGAATGACGAGGCTCTTGTACGGCCCCTGCGCCAGGTCGCTGAATGTCTTGGTGACGACTTCGGCGGTCGCGGCCGGCCGCTGCGCGCGGGCCACCGAGGTGCTGGGGGCGGAGAGTGCAGCAACGAGCGTGGCGCACGTGACGATGGACAGACGGGGAAATCGCATGCTTGCAGGGCGGGAGAGGAGAGGAAGGGACAGCGCCGGTTGACGGCAGTTGCTGCCCAGAGAGACGCGTGGTCCGGCGCCAGCGTTGAGTGACCGCGCCCCCCAAGGGGCGCCGCGGGGAGGGCATGCAATGTACTTCAGCCGGGCGGTCCCTGCCCGAGGTCGCCTTGCGCATCCTGCGGCGCGTACTCGTTGCCGGACGACGGGACGCAGGCGTAGCGTTCGTGCGCGGCGGCGGGCAGAGTACCTCCCCACGCGCCTCCTTCCATCATACGGCTCCCCGATTCGTCCCCGACATGGCACCTGGCCCCCGCGAACTTTCCCGGTACACCCCCGCCGAACGCCGGCTCATCGCGACGCTGCGCACCCCGCGTCAGGTGCAACGCTACCTGCGGAAGCTGCCGTACAACTGGGAGAAGACGCTGCGCACCTTTCGCGGCGCGGTGGAGCATCGGCGGGCGCACTGCCTGGAGGCGGTGCTGTTCGCGGCGGCGATCCTCGAGCATCATGGCTACCCCCCCACGGTGCTCGACATCGAATCGGTGGACGGGCTCGATCACGTGCTCTTTCTCTACCGTCACGACGGCCGCTGGGGCACGGTGGCCCGCTCCCGCGACTACGGCCTGCACGGGCGCCCTCCGGTCTATCGGACGCCGCAGGCGCTGGTGCGGAGCTACATGGATCCCTTCGTTGACGGGTCGGGCCGCGTCAATGCGTACGGGACGGCCAACCTCGACGTGCTCGTGCGCGCGGACTGGCGGCTGAGTCGTCGCAACGTCTGGTCGGTCGAGCGGGCGCTCATCGAGATGCCGCACACGCCGTTGCTCATGCCCGACGCGCGCTATGAGCGGATGCTTGCGCGCTATATGCCGTTCAAGGCGAGCGGTAAAGCGCAGAGCCGGCGTGAAATGCGCCGGCTCTACGGAGACCAGGTGGAGCGCTGGTGGTAAGCGCGCGCTGAGGCCGCGCGCGCTCGGCGGCGACTACTGCACCGTCGACGACGCCTGTGTCACGCCGGCCAGCATGGACACGAGCAGGAGCGCCCACTGGGGTCCCTTGTAGCCCTCGGCCCCGTCATCGTACGACTCGGCGAGGGAGTGCGCACCGCTGCCTTCGCCGCCCCCATCGATGGTGATGGCGGGAATGCCGAGGCTCATGGGCAGGTTGGCGTCTGTGCTGGAGGCACCCGTGGGCGCGTCGAAGCCTAACGCCTTGCCTGCCGCCAGTGCGACGCGGGCGATGCGCGAGGTGTCGTTCACCTGCGCCGCGGGCCGGATGCCGACCTCCGTCCATTTCACCGAGACTTTCTTGCTCGACGTTGGCCAGCGCGCGTTCTCCTCGTCCATCGACACCTGCACCGCCGTGCGCAGCTTCGCGTCGATCGCGGCCAGCTCCGCCGGCGACTCCGAGCGCAGGTCGACCTCCATCGCGCCTAACGGGGAGATCGTGTTGATCGAGGTGCCCCCCGACACGATGCCCACGTTGAATGTGGTGCGGGGCTTCTCCGGCACCCGGAACTCCGAGATGCGCGCGATGGCACGCCCCATGGCGTGAATCGGGTTCGGCATGCCAAACGCCCCGTAGCTATGTCCCCCCGGGCCCTGGAACTCGACGAGATAGCGATTGCTGCCCACGGCGCCGGTCGTGAGTCCGAGCCCTGTTCCATCCACCGAGATGAAGTAGTCGATCTTCTGCGGCGGATTCTTGAAGAGGAAGCGGACGCCGCGCAGGTTGCCCGGGCCTTCCTCGCCGACGTTGGCCACGAACAGGATCGTGCCGGGGGTGGACACCTTCGACATGTTCATCGCTCGTGCCACCGCGAGCAGCGTCGCGAGGCCGCGGCAGTCATCGCCGATGCCCGGTGCCGTGAGCTTGGTGCCCGACCGCTTCACCTTCACGTCCGTCCCTTCGGGGAAGACCGTGTCGAGGTGCCCGGCCAGCACGACCGTGGGTCCCTGCCCGCTACCCTTCTTCTCGCCTATGACGTTGCCCTCGCCGTCGATGCGCACGTTCGTGAGGCCCAACGATTCGAAGCGGCGCTTCATTTCCGCGGCCCGTACCTGCTCCTTGAAGGGGGGCGCCGGGATCTCGCAGATGGACACCTGCTGGTCGAGGGTCCAGGCGTTGTCACGCTGGATGAGCTCGAGCGCCGCCTTGATGGTGGGGTTGTCGCGGGGGGTGGCGATCTGTTGCGCGGCCAGCGAGGGCGTGACCAGCAGGAGCGCCGCGAGCAGCGCCGAGGGGCGGCGACCGGAGCGGGCGAGGGCGAAACGAGGCGCGAGCGTCGACATGGGCGTGGCGGGACCGGGTGCTGGAGGTGGAGGGAGCGAAGCTCCCCCGCAAGGACATACGTGCGGCGGCCGCACGCGTTGAAGCCCGGGAGCCGCCGCAGGGAGATTTCAGTGCAGCTCGAAGGCGGCGGCGATGCGGGCGGCGTCGAAGTGGGCGGCGAGCGCCAGCATCAGCAGCACGCGCGCCTTTTGCGGGTTGAAGTCAGCGGCACCGATCGTGGCGCCGCGGCCGGGTGTCAGGGCGGCCAGCGAATCGGGGTTCATGCCGGCGCCCACGCGGCCACTGCCGGTGCGGTTGGACACGGCGACGATCACCCCGCGCTCCGTGGCCCGGCGCAGCGCGCGCCCCATGGAAGGAGTGGATCCGCCGCGCCCGACTCCCGCCAGCACGAGCCCCTTCGCGCCGGCGGCCACCAGCGCGTCCACGGTGACCGAGTCGGCACCAATGTTGGCGTACACCACGTCCACCCGCGGAAACGCGCCTAACGATGCCAGGTCAAAGCGCGGCGGCGGGCAGGGAGAAGGCGCGTCATGGAAGAACACCAGCGTGTCGGGATCGGCGATACCGAGCACGCCAACATTCGGCGCGGAAAAGGCGTTGAGGCGCGTGGTGTTGGACTTCGTGACGTCACGCGCCGCGAACAGCTCGTCGTTCATCAGCACCATGCTGCCCCGCCCGCGGGCCGCGGGGGAGATGGCCACCCGGATGGCATTCAGCAGGTTCGCCGGTCCGTCAGCCCCAACAGCGTTCGCCTGCCGCATGGCGCCCGTCACGATCACGGGAGAGCATTCTCCCACGGTGAGCGAGAGGAAGAAGGCCGTTTCCTCCATCGTGTCGGTTCCGTGCGTCACGATGAAGCCGACCGGGGCATCGGGACCGCGCTGCAACGCGCGAACGCGCATGGCCAGGTCGCGCCACATCTCCTGCGTCACCGAGCCCGACGCCACGTTGCTGAACTGCTCGATGGTAACGTCGGCCATCTCGCGAATCCGCGGGATGCCATCGACGAGCTCGGAGCCCGTGCGCCGCTTGTCATCACCCAGGTTGGAGATTGTGCCGCCCGTGGCCAGCACGTGCACGCGTGGTTTCCTGGCCGGGGGCGATTGCGCCCATGCGGCCGCGGTCGAGGGTCCGGCCAGCCCGGCGACGACGAGGCCTGCCAGCACCGCGAGCATCGGCAAGGCCGGGGTACCCGTCGGGCGTGCACTCCGGGCACGACGGCGGTTGCGGTGATCGTGTCCTGCCGGTGCCCCTCCCCCGCCCGACACGCCTAACGTGTCCCGGCGACGACGGCTCCCTGCAACCGCGCCGCGAGCGCATCATACAGCGCCATCGTCACCTTGCCAGGCTTGCCGGCACCGACCGGGGCGCCGTCGAACTGCACAATCGGCATCACGTCGGTCGTGGTGCCGGTGAGGAAGCACTCCTCCAACTCGCTCACGTGGTGGATGTGGAAGGGCGTCTCGTTCACCGGAATTCCCATTTCCCTGGCCAGCTCGAGCACGACGTCGCGTGTGATGCCGGGGAGGATGAGGTTGCTCGCGGGATAGGTGCGCAGTTCCCCGTCGATGAGGCCGAACACGTTGGTGTGCGAGCCTTCGGTCACGGCGCTTTCGCGCACGAACAGCGCTTCGAACACGCCGTGATCCACCGCGTGCTGCTTGGCCATGACGGCGGCCAGCAGGTTCACGGTCTTGATGTCACAGCGCGACCAGCGAATGTCGGGATACGTGACGACGGCGATGCCAGTGGCGCGCTTGTCGTGCGGAACGGCGAAGCGCTGCGCAGAGAGGAACACCGTGCACGGCGTACCCGCCGGCGGGAAATGATGCGTGCGCGGCGCGGCACCACGGGTGATCTGCAGGTACACCGTGCCCTCGCCGCTGGTGATGTCGTTGCGACGCAGCAGCTCGAGCGAGATCGCCTCGATCTCCTTCGTGGACTGTGCGGGTTCGAGCCGCAGTTCCTTGAGCCCGCGCGTCATGCGCCGCATGTGCCGGTCCGACTCGAAGAGCCGGCCGTCCACCGCGCGCGTGACCTCGTAGATGCCATCCCCGAAGAAGAAGCCACGCTCGTCCACGGAGAGCTTGGCCTCGCTGCGGGGGAGGTACTCGCCATTCAGGTATACGATACTATCGGGCATGCATTCCTCGTCGCGTGATGATGCGTGGCACTCGGGATCGCCAGGGACGGCGACGCTTGTTACGCCGCCGTTGATGCGCTGTCAAGGCAACCGCGGAATGTACGCCATGCCATCGGGATTGTTGCCCGCGTGGATGGTGCGCGAGATGGAAAGCTTCTCCAAGTCGAGTTCCACGACCTCACCCAACGCGGCCGTGGCGACCCACGCACGCTTTCCACCCGGCTCAAGCAAAATGCCCAGGGGAACCGCACTGTTGTCCATGTCACCCAATACTGCCTCGGCGCGCTTCTTGGACGCGTCGAACGGAATGGGGATCGTCTTGATAAGCTTTCGCTGGGACACGTCGTACACCGTGATGGCGCCAGCGGCCGCGTTGGACACGAGCACGCGCTTTCCATCGAGCGTGAACTTGAGACGATTGGGGAATCGCAGCGTAGGCATCGAGGCCAGGGAATCGAGCTGACCTGCGCCCAGTACCGTGATGTAATCGAGCGTGCGATCGGCGGCCCAGACTTCGCGTCCATCGGGCGAGACGTCAATCGCTTCCGGCCCCTTGCCCGTGATGACGGTCTGGACCGCCTTGCCCGCGTCCAGGTCGAGCCGCGTCACACTGCCCGATCCGATGTTGGCGGTGTACGCGAACTTGCCGTTGGGCGACAGCGCCACCATGTGCGTCCCGTTCGACGCGGTGGGCATCGTGTGCGTGACGATGCCCTTGCCGACATCGACAATAAGCACCGCCTGGTTCTGCTCCACCGTCACCAGGACGCGCTCCCCATCCGGGAGCCAAACAATCCCGTGCGGGCGCCGGTTCTCGCCCAGGCTGATGGTGCGGCTCACCGCGCGCCGCGGCAGGTCGATGATCGTGAGCGAGTTACCAGGCGTCGGCCCGCCGTAGTTGCCGACGACCGCCGTCTTCCCGTCGGGTGAGACCGCGACCTCGTGCGGACCGTCGCCGGTGAGGATGGTGGCCACGACGCGGGCGCTGGCGATGTCCACCAGCGAGGCCTGTGCGTCACTTTTGTTGAGGACGATGAGGGTCTGCGCCGCAAGGGCCAGCGGAGACGCGGCCAATACGGCGGCGGCGAGCAGGAGGGAGCGGGAGAAGGGCACGCGAAACTCCGTGGTGGCGGGAAAGGCCGGGCATCGGGACGCTAACGCCCGGCACCCGCCCTCCGCTACCGCTTCGCGAGCAGTTCCTCGATGAGGGCGAGCCCTCGCGGATCCTTGCTCTGCCCGAGCCAGAAGAGCGCCTTGCGCCGCATCTCCGGATCCTTGTTCGTGCGTACCACGTTGATGAGCGCGGGCACGCCTTCGTCGCGGGGGCGCTGTGAGAGGGCGAACACCGCCTGCTCGCGCACCTCGCGGTCGAGCGCCGCCTCCCCCACCAGTTCATCCAGGCCAGCCGTCGCCGGCTCCTCCGCCAGCTGCCCGAGCCAGAACACGGCCTGCGTGCGGATCCTGCGAGGACGGCGCTCGTCGCGCGCCAGTGCCATGAGCTGTGGCCAGACCACCACGCTGTCGATCAGCGAGAGGGGGTAGATGGCCCACTCGCCGTCCTTCCCATCACCGGCACGGGCAATGTCGAGCAGCACGTCTGCCCCTTCCCGCCCGCTCAGCCGGCCGAAGTCTGTGGCGTCAGCGTTAGGCCGCCACCGTCCGCCCACGTAGAATCGTACAGCCGTGACCCGTCCGCGCGACGTCTCGATGACGACGCGTCCGGGCCCGGCATCGCACTCTACATCGTACTCCACGTCGCGTTGACCGCGGTTCCCGTTATTGTTCCACCGCTGCCGCGAATCGCTGGTCCGGTAGATGTTCGATCCCGATCCACACACATCCGGTCGCACGGGCACGGTGAAGCGCACCTGCCCGTCGGTCACCTGGGTCACGCGGGTACGAACGCCTTGTGCGGGCAGCGTGGTCGTACCGAGCAGCGTGAGCGCCGCGACCACCTTCGCGACGCCAGTCGTGAGTTCTCTCATCCGATGAAGTCCTCCAGGAACTTGAGTACGCGCTGATCGCGGGACTGTCCGAGCCAGAACATCGCCTTCTTGCGCAGCTCGCGATCCTTGTCGTTGCGCGCAATGTCCATGAGCTTGTCGACGGCGGCCGGCTCGTTGCGCTGCGAGAAGACGAAGATGATCTGCTCCTTCATCTCCTGGTCGGTGAAGCGAGTGTAGAGCGTGGACAGCTCGCCGATGGTCACCGCCTTTTGCTGTCCCACCCAGAAGAGCGCCTTCTTGCGCATATCGATGGTCTCGCTGGCGTCGAGCGCGACGTCCATGAGCCACTTGCCGCTCTCGGTGCCCCTGCGCTGAGCGATCGAGAAGAGGATCTTCTCCTTCAACTCGGGTTGCGCGACGCGCTTGTACAGGGACTTGAGCAGCGTTTCGTTCTCCGCGCTCCTGCTCTGGCCAAGCCAGAAGATGGCTTGCTCGCGAACCCGGAGCGACGCGCCGTCTCGTGTGGCCAGGTCGCGCAGGATGCTCGCGGCGCGCGGACTGCGATGCTGCGACAGCGCGAACACCGCCTTCTCGAGCACTTCATCGCTGCTCTCCTTCTGCAACAGCTCCTGGAGCATGTCCACCGCGCGCTCGTCGCGCGTCTGCCCCAGCCAGAACACCGCCTGCTGCCGCACTTCCACATCGGGATCGGTGCGCACCGCGTTCATGAGGATATCGGCGGCCCGGGCGTTGCCCTTCTGCGACACGAGGAAGATGGCCTTGCGACGCAACGCGGCGGAGCAGGCATCGCGACGCGCCAGCACCTTCTCCAGCACCGGAAGGGCGCGGTCGGAATCCATCTGCAGCAGGGCGTTGAGCGCGGCAATGCGCTCGTCATCGTCCTCACTGGGGCATCCCTGCGCCTGCGACGAGGACGCACCGGCGGCCCTCGAGCTTGCGCGCGCGCTGGCACTGCTGCTGGACCTGCTGCTGGACCTGCTGGATGCGCGTGCCGCTTCGTTTGAGGCCGCACGACTCGAGGCGGCCCCCGCGCTCGATGTCACCTGTGCCGCGCACGCTTCGTTGCCGCGGCGCGCCAGTTCACCACAGACCCGCATCTCGAGCGAACCGGCATCTCCCGCGGAGGCCGACGTGGGATACTCGCCCTCGAGGCGTCCCAGCGACTGCAGCGCGGTGCGAAGCTCGGGTGACCCTCCGATGCGGTAGAGCGAGTATGCGTTCCAGTACAGCGCGTCACCGGCAAGCGGCGACTTCGCCGAACGCTCCGCCACCCGCATGAACAGCTCGGCTGCCTTCTTGTAGTCGCCCTTGTTCATGTGCTCCCGGGCGAGGCGATAGAGCGAGTCTGTCGTCTGGTCCTGCCCGCCCGTGAAGGCATCGCGCGGCCCCCGGGGCAAGACAACCTCGGGACCGACTGGAGGCAGTGTAAGGGCCGCCGCGCCCGCCGACCCCGCCGTTGCGTGCATCGCATGCACCGCAACGGGTGCCGTGGACGACACCTTCGATCTGGCCTGGACCTGGGTCGCCGCGGGCGCGGCAGCCGCCATAAGGGTGGCAAGCACCGCGAGGTACTTAACGCTATCCGCTGTGAACTTTCGCATCTTCAAAATCTCCTTACGTACCGCTGATGGTGCCGGCGGGAATGTTTGAACGAATTCGGGTCAGAACGCCCGCGCGTTCGATGGAACTGCGGACGAGGGAACGGTCGGTGGTGGATTCCGTTGGCAGCTGGACGATCTGGGCGAGCACGAACTCGAGATCCTCCAGCAGTGCCCGACGACGCGCGTCGGCGCCGGCCGGGGAGTCGAGCAGCAGCCGCGTGTCGCCCAGCAGGTCACGCGCCCACCTGTCCATAAAGGCGGCACCGCCATCGTCGTGGCCCGCGCGGAACGAGGTCAGCAGCGCCTCGGCGCGCGTGAAGTGCTGCACCGTGGCGACGTCGTAGCTCACCGTCGAGGGTTCGGGTGCGGAGTCGCCGGACGCCGCCTCGACGGACGGGGCCGAGGGCTCACGGCCCGAGTAGTTGCGCCCGATGCCGATGCCGACCGCGAGGAGCAACACCGCGGCCGCGGCATACTGCCACCATCGTTGAGACCCTGCTCCCGCCCGGGACGAACCGGCATCGCGACGAACGACCAGGGAGGCACCCATGGCGGGGGGCACTGTGTCACCCGCTTCCGGTAGCACCTCGTGGGCGTCCAGCCGCGTGCGGATGCTCGACCACATGGCCTCCCGCGGCACTTCGGCGGGTGGCTGGTGGTAGTCGCGCGATGTCTCGCGAATCCAGCGATCGAACTTTTCGTCTTCACTCATGCTGACCATGCTCCTTCGAAATCCGCGAGGGCCGCGCGCAACCTGGCGCGGGCGCGGAAGAGTTGTGCCTTGGACGTTCCCGACTGAATGCCGAGCAGCTGACCGATCTCCTCGTGCGTGTAGCCTTCAACGTCGTGCAGGACGAATACCGTTCGATATCCCTCCGGCAGTGCGTTGATCGAGTCATGCAGCCGGTCGCGCAGGTCCGGATCGGCCCGCCGTGCGGAGTGACCTAACGAGTTCGCCTCCTCCAGCGGGGTTTCCCGTCCCCGGATGCGCTTGACCTTGCGGAGCCCGTTGAGCGCCACCGAGACCGCAATGCTGTGCAGCCATGTACCGAAGGCCGAGTCGCCGCGGAAGTCCGGCAGCCGCTGGAAGGCCCGAATGAACGCGTCCTGCGTGAAGTCACGCGCGAGATCGTCGTCCCCCGCCATGCGAAACGCCAGGCGGTAGATCCGGTCCACGTGTGTGTCGTACAGGGCGCGCTGGGCTGCCTCATCACCCGCCTTGGCGCGCGCAATCATCTCGCGTTCGATCTGGCACCCCGTGGTTCTGTGTTCCGGCCTGTGCGGACCCTCGCCCGTTCACTGTGCCGCCCTTGGGACACGACGGGCGCGGGAATGGTTGCGCGGAAGCGGTTCGGCGGTAAGCAACACAAGAACGGGGACACCGCGAGGCGTCCCCGTTCTTGTGATCGGTCGCCTTGGAGGGACGACCACCCGTACCCCTCCAGGGGGAGGAGTGCTGTGGAGCCCCCCCGAGGGCCCTAGTGGTGGAAGGTGTACTGTACGCCGAAATCGTGGCTGATCATCGAAGAAATCGTGCGGGTGTTCACCCTGGTGGCCGTCGGGGCCGTGCCGGGGAAGTTGTTGCCGTAGGAGGCGCTGATCGCCTGGACCGTGAAGCTCCCCCCCGGATCCTCACGCACGACGACGGTATACCGTGCGCGCACGTCCGTCGGTACGGAGGACAGCATCACGCAGGTGTTGGCGGTCACGTTCCTGACCACCCCCGATCCTACGACTTGTGACGTGGCGTTGTTCGTGACGCTCCACTTGTATGCGAAGCCGGTTCCCGGCGCGCTCGTCTGCGGGCACACGTACACCTGACCCGCGAAGGACTTCATGTTGTTCAGATTCGCGCCCCCATCCATCGTCGCGTTCGGTTCGGTGACGAGGGTCCCGGCCACTGGCGCCGTGCTCTCGGCGCACGCCGTGATCATACCTGCCGCGACAATCGCGAGCGACGCGCGGACAAAAGTGTGGCGAAGCATTGTGACTCCTCCCTCATTATTCGTAATCCCCCGGTCGCCGCATTCGCAGCGCTCGATCCCCGCCGCCAACGAAATCCCTTCGGCGTAGTGACCCCACTGCACATCAAGGAAGTACAAAGGAAAACCCTGGTGGCGCGACCGCTCGGTTGGTCGTTCGTGGTGCCTGGAAACCGTAGTGCAATCGAGGGGCCCGACACGGCGAGCGTGGCACACTGGTTAGGCGGACGAATGGCACCGTCTCATGGCCGGAACATCCTTCCACCCAGGAGGAATGTCCTCACTCTCCGCGCGGAGAAGGAGCTTCGAACTCCCATAGGGGATATCCCTGACACCACGTCGCAGCGTCACGCGCGGTAACCCTAACTGTTTGCAGCGAGATTCGCGCGTCAAATCGCTACGCTTGCGTCAGCTCGGGTGCTTTCGCTCACTAACGTGTGTATGCCGGGCCGCGCGGTCGCTCGACTGCCAGCGAATTCGACGCGCTGGCCGATTGGCGCCCGGCGCGCGATGGCCGACGGGAAACTTCAGCGCATCGCTTCCGTCGGGCTGGAGAGCCACTGTATGTGATGTGTATCACACTGCTGTGGTGAGAATCCTACACAGCGGGCTCTGTGCTGCCCACGGCCGAGCGGGGCGCGACCGATCTCCCGTCCGGCCTGTTGCCCGGACGGACCGGCTGCATATTGCCGCCGCATGAATCCCCCATTATCCACGTCCGCGCCGTCGCCGCAGCCCGGGGTCAGGACTTTCTCCGACGCCATCTGGTGGCGATGGGCCATCGTACTGGGTGTCGCGGGCGCGATTCTCCTCGTCGGCGCCCCTGAGGGCATCACGCCCAAGGCGTGGCATCTTTTTGCCATCTTTATCGCCACGATCATCGGCTCCATTGTGCGCCCTGCGCCCGCCGGGGCCGTGGTGCTGTTCGGGGTCTGCGCGATAGCGGTGACGGGCACGATGACGCCCGCCGAGTCACTGCGCGGGTACGCCGACCCACTGGTGTGGCTGGTCCTCTGCGCCTTCTTCATCTCGCGCGGAGTGATGAAGACCGGCATGGGCGAGCGGATTGCCTTCCTCTTCATTCGTGCGCTGGGCAAGCGCTCAATCGGCCTCGTGTACGCCCTCGTTGGCACGGACACGCTGCTGGCGTCGATCCTTCCGTCCAACAGCGCGCGCGCGGGTGGCGTGATCTTCCCGATCACTCGCAGCCTCGCCGAGGCCTACGATTCCCGTCCGGGTCCGTCCGCGAAGCGACTCGGCGCCTTCCTGATGACCGCGGTCTATCAGTGCGACGTCATTGCCTGTGCGATGTTCCTTACGGGACAGGCGTCCAACGTACTCATCGCGCGGTTCGCGTTCGACATCAGCGGCGTGGAGATGACCTACGCCAAGTGGTTCGTGGGAGGCATCGTGCCGGGCCTCGCGTCGCTCATGCTCGTGCCGCTGGTGCTCTTCTGGCTCGCGCCGCCGGAGGTGACGCACACACCGCACGCCACCGAACTCGCGCGCACCGAGCTGCGTCGCATGGGTCCTCCGTCGCGCGGCGAGTGGATGATGCTGCTGGTCTTCGTGGTCGTCGCGTTGCTCTGGATGACCACTGCCTGGCACAAGATCAACTACGCGGTGGTGGCGCTGCTGGGTGTCTGCTTCCTCCTCATCACGAACGTGCTGGAGTGGGAGGACGTGATGGGGGAACGTGCCGCGTGGGACGTCTTCATCTGGTACGGCGGGCTGGTGCGCATGGCCGAGGCGTTAGGCGAGACCGGCATCACGACACGCTTCGCCGAGGTGGCAGCGGGCATGACGGCGGGGTGGGCATGGGGGGCCGCGCTGGCGGTGCTGCTGCTCGTTTACTTCTACGCGCACTACGCCTTCGCCAGCATCACCGCGCACGCGACGGCGATGTTTCCACCCTTCCTTGTGGTGATGCTGGCGGCGGGCGCCCCCCCGCAGCTGGCGGTGCTCGCCCTCGCGTACGCGTCCAACCTCAACGCATCGCTCACCCACTACGGCACCACGACGGCCCCGATCTATTTCGGCGCGCAGTACGTGTCGCAGCGGGAATGGTGGCGACTGGGCCTCGTGACGTCGGGGGTGACGATCCTGCTCTGGAGCACGCTGGGCCCCCTGTGGTGGAAGCTGCTGGGTTGGTGGTGACGGGTCACGGCCGGACAGGCGGCGCGCCACCCGTGCGGGAGTCGTTCGACAGAATGCGCGCGGGGTTCTCGACGTCGGTCGCGGCGCGCGTCATGTTCCCGCGTAGGCCCCCACGTCCTCACTCGCACCCGCCATGATTCGTCGCCATCTCACGCTCGCCTCCGACCCCGACTCCCCGCCGTTGCAGCTGGACCAGCTGGAGACGCCGGTCGCGCTGGTCGACCTCGACCGGCTGTCGAAGAACCTGGATCGCATGGCCGAGTACGCGGCGCTGCATGGCCTCGCGCTCCGGCCGCATGTGAAGACGCACAAATCGCCGCGCATTGCCGCGGAGCAGCTCAGGCTGGGCGCCATAGGCCTGACCTGCGCCACGCCGCGCGAACTCGAGGTGATGTCCGACGTCTCGCGAAACCTGCTGCTGAACTATCCGCTGCTCGGTGCGGCGAAGCTTGCCCGCGTGCTCTCACTGCCGCAGAACGTCCGACTCACGGTGGCGGTGGATTCGATGATTGCAGTGGACGCGCTGGCGGCTGCCGCGCGGAGCGCGGACCGGCCCGTGGACGTGTATGTCGAGGTGGACCTGGGCATGCACCGCGTGGGAGTCCAGACGGACGACGACGCGCTGGCGCTCGCCATGCACGTGGACAAGCAGCCGCCGCTCTCGTTCGCCGGACTCACCTTCTATCCGGGGCACGTGCGCCAGCGGGTGGGAGAGCAGGGGGCGGCGCTCGAGCGGCTGCGCGCGGACCTCAAGCGCGTGCTGGCGCGCTTCGATGGCGCCGGCATCCGGCCGGCCGTCGTGAGCGGAGGCTCTACCCCCGCCGCGTGGCGCATGCACGAGATTGAGGGCGTGACCGAAGTTCGGCCCGGCACGTACGTCTACAACGACCGCACTACGGCGGAGATCGGCGCCTGCAGCTGGGACGATTGCGCCTTCACCGTGCAGGCGACCGTGATAAGCACGGCGGTGCCGGGCCAGGCGGTGATCGACGCGGGCTGCAAGTCGCTGGGACGGGAGCCGGCGATGGGCATCGCTGGCGAGGGGTTCGCCGCCCTGCTGGACCGTCCGGAGGTCACCGTGCAGCGCATGTCGGAGGAGCACGGCATCCTGGACCTCTCGCGCACCGCGTGGCGGCCCGCCGTGGGCGATGTCGTGCGTCTCGTGCCCAACCACGTGTGCATTGTCGTGCACCTCAACGACTCGCTGTACGGTGTGCGCGGCAACGTGGTGGAAGCGCAGTGGCCGGTCAGCGCGAGGGGACGGGGAACGGCACAGCCCACGAGCTAGTGGGCACGGTCACGTCGATCCGCAGTTGCACCTGACGTCCCACGATGAGGAAGATCGGGTTGATGCGATCGAGGCCGGTGGGCACTCCTACGCCGTACTCGATCCGCGACACCTGCAGGACGCCACCCAGCACGCGCAGCTCCGGCTGGCGGGCGTCGACTCCGGCCGGCAGCTCGCAGCGCGCAATGACATGCTGCTCGCGGCCACGCAGCGAGAGGATTCCTCCCACCTCGAGCGTGTCCGCGCGCCGGGCGATGCGCTGGCTGCGGAACGAAATGACGGGAAAGCGAGCCGTATCAAGGAACGACTGGCCGCGCAGGTGACGGTCCCGCATCGGTACGCCGGTCTCGATGCTTTCCGCTGCCACGTCGAGCACAATGCTCGCGGCGTCGATGCGCTCGCCGGCCAGTCGCAGTTCTCCGTGCATGGCGCCGAAATGGCCGCGGACCATGTAGGATCCAAGCCGCACGCCGAAGGTGATGCGAGTGTTGCGTGCGTCGAGCGCGATGGGCGTGAATGCGCCGGCTGCGCGTAGTTCCGCCGCGCCGCCGCCCACCGCAGCGGAGGGCGAGGGCGCGACGACGGGCGTGACGAGGCCCGTGGACCGCGGCGAGTCTTCGCGCCCGTTCATGGGCGGGCTCCGTGGTCGATCCAGCGGACGATCGTGGCAATCTGGTTGGGCGTGAGCGTCGTCGCCGCGAGCGGCATGCGGCTGAAACCGCGTCGCGCGCCCGCCTGCTCGCTAATCATCGTCACGAGCCACGAATGGGACGCGGAGCCGGGCACGACCAGCGTGTCGCCGGGGCTGAGCCGGGCCGGCCGCCTGACGATGGCGGCGTGGCTGGCACCGGCCGCGAGGCTCAAGCCTGCCTGACGAGTGGCGGACGAGTGGCATCCGCCGTAGGCACAGCGACGATCGAGGATCGGCTGGACATCGCGGGCCAGCGTCGGATCGGCGGGCACCACGTCGGGCAGGCCGAACGTCGGATCGAGCGAGCTGTCGAACGTCGCGCACGCCGTGACTGCGCCGGTTGCCACTGCGATCTCGAGCAAGAGCAGCAGCACCCCACGCGTCCACCAGCTCCGTCTGGATGCCGCTCGCCGGGCAGGAGGGCCGCTTGCTCGGAGGAGGTTACACATCAGCGTCGTGTTCGCGCACCAAACACAAGGCTGGTGCGAATGGTGGACACGCTGCCGGGTGCGTAGAACCACTCGGCTGCAGTCGCGAGACGGGCACCCAGTGGCCACCGGAGGCCCGCGGCCACGTGCGGACGCGCATCACGCAGCTGCAAAATGGGATGATCTGGGTCACGCGATCCGTCGTCCTGCATCACACCGATGTCGAAGCGCGAGCGGTCCATGCGCGCACCCGCTGCCAGATAGGTCATCCCCCCCACTGGTCCGAGGCGCCGCGAGGCGACGACTTCCAGCGCGGCGAGGCGAGGTTCGAACCAGTCGTCGCTCTCCCGGCCGTGACAGACCGTCGCGTAGTAGACCGCGAGGTCCTGCCCGCCGCTGGCTGCCGTCTGGCGATTGCAGGTGATGGCGCCCTGCACCCGTCCGGCCACGCCGGAGACGCGCGGGGCGAACGCGATGCCACGCCATTCGACTGTGCCAGGCGTGTATGCCAGCGCCAGCAGGTGCGCTCGCGCGTCCACGACGCGCACCGGGGGCACCCACGAGCCTTCGATAACGCCCGCTGGCGTTCGAATCATGACGCGCGGCCGTGGCAGCACGGGCGAGAGATTGCTCGTCTCAGGCTTGTCGATGCCGGGACGTCGCTGGGTTTCGGAGAGCGCGGGGAGGTAGGTGGCCTCGAGGCCAACCCACCAGCGGGTGAGCCCCGCCGAGGCGCCTAACGGGGAGAAGACCATCGCCGCCGAGTAGAATGCCAGCAGGCGGCCCTCCGGCTCGGAGGCGCGATGCGACTGCACGAGACGGACCTGTGCGGGTGCGGCGGCCAGCGGCGCCAGGCACGCGATGGCGAGCCGGAAGGCGCGCCGCCGCCAATGGCCTGCATCTCCCACTCCCGTGGTTGACGACGGCGCGCCCATGGTCCGGTCCTCGTTCACTCGCTCACGGCACGAATACGCCACCGCTCATGCCGCTGTGAATCGTGCAGATATAGCCGAAGCTGCCGGCGTTGTTGAAGGTGCGGGTGATTCCGCCATTGCTGGCCGTGATCGGGATGTTCGCCGGCGCGCCGGCCTGACCCTGGAAGTCCACGTCGTGTGCCGTGACGCCGAAGGTCCACGTCACGCTACCGCCGCGCGCCACCGCGATGTTGCGCGGCGTGAAATCGTTCGTGAGGTTTCCGGCGGCGACGGTGACCGCGTTAGGCAGGGTGCCGGTTACCGAGGCGAGGGCGGTGGTGCTTCTGCTGACGCCGCCGGCCGTGCCGGTCACCGTGATGGTCGATGCACCGGCAGAGAGGCCAACGACGGTGCCCGTGGTGCTCACCGACGCCACACTCGTATTGCTCGACGAGTAGCTCAACGTCGTACCGCTCACCGATGCTCCGGCGGCGGTCTGGCCGGCGGCCGTGAGCACCTGTGACTGGCCGGCCGTGAGCGAGAACGTGGCAGGCGTCACCACGATACGATCGAGCGTTGCGCCGGAAGGCGGCGGGCTGGTGGTGCCGACACCTCCACCGCCACCACCGCAACCGGCGACGGCGACGGCGACGAGGAGTGCGATGGTCGTGCGATGAGAGGACGTCATGCTGGAGAGATTCACCGAGGTACCGGGGCTCGCGACTCGCGCCACGGGGCGTCATGCACGCCTGTCGCGAAGGTACGCGCTGGCAGCCAGGCGCGACATGTACCCGCGACGAAGGGCATGCGCAGGGCGGTGAAGGCCGCGCCTCGGCGGGTGAAGTCGCCCGAACCGGGAATGCTCAGCTATTCATCAGTTCACGCACGCGCGCACGATAGCTCTTCCCCGACTGGATGCGCGTGCCGTCCGTCAGCACCAAAATCCAGTCGCCCTGGAACCACGGCTGAAACTCGCGGATGCGCTCCACGTTCACGATGGCCGAGCGATGGACACGCACGAAGGTGCTGCCCGGCAGCCGCTGTTCGAGCTGCGTGAGCGTCGTGCGATGGTCGAACACCTGTTTGCCGACATGCAGCCGCGCGACGTCATCCGACGCCTCGATCCAGTCGATCTCATTCACGCGGAGGTACAGCATGCGGTCGCCGACGCGCACTGTGATCCGATCGGCGCCGGGTCGGGCGCCGCCTGTCATCTCGGCCGCTACCGCAGAGGCCGCGGAGTCGCGCGCACCCGGATCCGCACGAAGCACGCCGACCACCCGATCGATCGCGTGTGCGAACCGTCGTCGGTTCACGGGCTTGAGCAGGTAGTCGGCGGCGTGCACTTCGAACGCGGCCAGCGCGTGTTCGTCGTACGCCGTCACGAAGATGACGGTTGGCATGAGGTCTGGCCCGACCGTTCGCACCACGTCGAAGCCGCCTCCCTCGGGCATCTGCACGTCGAGCAGCACCAGGTCGGGCGGATCCGCCTGGATGCGCGCGATGGCACTCGCGCCGTCGCCGCATTCGCCGACGACCGTGACGTCATCGCGCGCCGCCAGCAGGTTGCGCAGACGTTCGCGCGCCAACGGCTCGTCGTCGACGATGAGCACACGCACGTTCTCGATGGCCATCGCTCAGCGCTCCAGCTCGGCGGCCACCCGGCGCGCCGCAGGCTCGGTGTGAAACGGGATCACGATCGACACTTCGAATCCTCCCTCCGCGCGCGGACGGGCGCGCAGCTGTTGTGCGTCCCCATACAATGAAGCAAGCCGTGCGCGCGAATTCGTCAGACCCACCCCTTCGCGCCGAATCGACGGGGCAGCTTCTCCCACGCCGTCGTCGCGCACCACCAGCAGGAGCGCATCGTTCTCGCGATGCGCACGCACATCCACCACTCCCCCTGCAGCCCGGGGGCCGATGCCGTGCTTGAGCGCATTCTCCACGAGGGGCTGGAGGATGAGGTTGGGCACCAGGGCGTGCCGCACGTCGGGCGCGACGTCGAATCGCACGAGCAGCCGCCCCTGAAAGCGCTCCTGCTGGATGTCCACGTAGTGTTCGAGCACTTCCAGCTCTCGCGCGAGGGTGATCTCCTGCTCGGCGGCGCTGCCGAGGGAGATGCGCAGCAACTCGCTGAGCCCCGCGACCATCCGCTCCGCGCGTTCCGGCGACCGGTGAATCAGTGCCGTGATTGCGTTGAGGGTATTGAAGAGGAAGTGCGGGTGGAGCTGCAGCTTGAGCGTCTGCAGCTGCGCCTGATCGAGCCGCGCCTGCAGTTGTTCGCTCTCGCTGGTCACGACGGAGTACCGGGTCGTGAGACGCTCCTGCCATCGCGTGGCAAAGATCGCCACCGCGCCCGCGCAGCTCAGCAGGAAGAGCTTCGCGCCCTCATCGAGCGGTGAGACGCCGACGGCGCTGCTCGCGTCCACAGGATTCATGACCAGGACCAGGGTGCCACTGAGGGCGAAGGCGATGAGCAGCGAGGCGTATTCGACCACGGCGAGCACCGACACGAGCGCCGCCTTTCGCGTATTGGACGCGACCGGAAGGGCGGCGAGAATGATGAAGTACGCGCCGATGATGGGAGTCTTGAGGGCCAGCGCGGGCGACGCCGCGAGGG
Organism: Gemmatimonadaceae bacterium; assembly: GCA_039927015.1. Taxonomy (GTDB): domain Bacteria; phylum Gemmatimonadota; class Gemmatimonadetes; order Gemmatimonadales; family Gemmatimonadaceae; genus SCN-70-22. The sequence continues at coordinate 26,889 of JBDSVW010000155.1, forward strand.
CGTATCCACCGATGATCGCCGTGACCGCGGAGATATCCACCACCGGATTGGTCACGCTCAGCCAGCCGGGCAGGCTCCGGCGATGATAGAAGAGGGGGTACTGCAGCGTGGTCCAGGCGAGGGTGGGGGCGAGCACGGCGATGTTGACGCGGTCGAGGGCCGGAGTGAGCGATGGCGCGTAGAGCAGCGCGGCGATGCCGAGCAGGGTGAGCACCACGAGCCGGACGAGATTGAGGAATCGCTCCGCGCTGTCGCGCTCGCGTTCGAGCAGCTCCTGGGCCGAGCTGGCTTCATTGTGGCTTGATGGTACGACTTGACTAGCTATCGCCAAGCGGCCGACTCCGGTAAACACATGATTTCTGCTCTGATCTTAAGTGCTATCAACTGAAACACTTACGTGGAAGGCAGCACGCGGCTCGAGAAGCGGCTTATCCCAAACGGACTCAGGTCGAAGCGCGACTCGCCGGTGCAGACGAGATCCGCAATCGTCTCCCCGATGACACTCGCAAACTTGAATCCGTGGCCGCTGCATGGGCTCACGATCAGCACTTCCGGCGCGTCAGGGTGACGATCGAGGATGAAGTCGGTGTCCGGGGTGTTCGTGTACATGCACGTCGCCCGTGCGCGGATGCTGCCCTTCGCGAACGGGACGAAGCGCCGCAGCAAGTCGAAGCTCTCCGCGTCCTCGCTTTCGGAAACGCGGCGATCGATCGCATCGGCGCTCGTGGTCCGACCGCCGCGATGCACGCCGAACTTCACCCCGTCCCCGGTATCGGGCTTCGTATAGAACAGTTGTCCGTTCGCGAGCTGCCACATCGAGACCGGCATCTGCTCCGGCTCGTGGTACTCCGGAAAGCGCGCCGGCTCGAACCAATGGATCACCTGACGCTCCACGGTGAGGGGCAACGGCAGGTCTGGCAGCAGCGCCTCCAGCCATGCACCGGCGCTCAGCACGACGAAGCGCGCTCCGACCTCCCCGCTGGCGGTGCGTACCTCAACACCGCCCTCCACGCGCTCCCAGCCGAGCACCTGCTCGTTCGTGCGCAGCTCGGCGCCGCGATCGGCGGCGAGAGCAAGATGCGCGCGGATGATGTCGTCCGAGAGCAGGATGCCCGCGCGATGCTCCAGCACCCCGATCATCTCCTCCAGCGGGGTAAAGGCGGGGAATCGCCGATGCACCTCGGTCGCCGACAGGCGCTCGTGGGGGATGTCGTAGTCCACCGCGCTTCGCAGGGTGCCCTGCACCAGTGAACTCCACTCGGGCCCGATCATCAGCCCGCCCGTCTGCCGATAGAGCGCCGGTCCGCCGGCCACGCGTTCCAGGTCGCCCCACAGCTCAAAGGCGCGCCGGACGAACGGCACGTACAGCGGGTGTTCGTAGTACGCCTCGCGGATCATGCGAGACTTTCCGTGGCTCGAACCCCACACGTGCGGCGGATCGAAGCGATCGAAGCCGATCACCTTCAGGCCACGGCCGGCGAGATGATAGGCAGCGGAGCTTCCCATGGCGCCCAGGCCCACGATGGCGACGTCGAACGAGATTGGCATGGCGTGAGAAAGCGTGTGATATGTCGTAGCGTTGCGCAGGCGGGGCGGAGAAAATTTTCCACCGCTTCGCTGCGGGAAAGTGACCTGCCTCGTTCCCGGGGGCAATGCGGGTGTCATACCGCACATCTCCGGTTGCGCTCGACCTGAATAGTCCGTCCTCCCAGAGTCCCCCTGCGCTTCGACTCCGTCACCGCCGCCGTGCACGCTGTATCCTCCCGTGAACGCCGCCTACCCGCGGGCTTCACGCTGTTCGAGCTCGTCGTCGCCCTGGTGGTGATGGGAATCGCGGCCGCACTCGTGATGCCCTCGCTCTCCGTGCCCCGACCCGAATCCGCCGGGCTTCGATCGGTGCTGCCACATGTGCGAGGCGTGGCAATCGCGCGGGCGCAGACGCTCGCGTTCTCGGTCGCAGCCGACGGAGCGTGGACGCTGGCGCCACGTCCTCCCGATGACTCGGTGGTGTTCGAGCGCGGGCGTCTCGATCCGGTGCCCTCGTCGGGATTCGAACTGACGCTCACGCCGGTGGGAGCGTGCCTGGCGTCTGCCCGCCTGCCGGTGGAGTTGGGTCGCTGGGACGCGGCGCGCTGCTCGCCCCTCGCACATGGGGCGCGGTCCCGGTGACGTTGCTCGAGGCGCTGCTCGCCCTGGTCATTCTCGGCCTCTCGGCCGTGGGGTACCTCGACGTGTTCCAGTCGAGCGCGCGCGCGGTGCAGGTGACCGACGAGTGGACGCAGGCCGTGAGCATCGCCGAATCGGCGATGGAGGCCGCGACGTTAGGCGACGCCCTGCAGGCGCAGGGAGCGCTGGGCACGAGCGGGCGCACCGAGTCCATCACCGGTGGCTTTCAGCGACGGATCGCCGTGCAGCCTTGGCGGGGTCGCGTGCACGAGATCGTGGTCGTCGTGACGACGCCGCGCGGTGTCACGTTCACGCTCCGCCGCCTGGCCGGCTCGTCATGAGGCGGCGCGCTTTCACGCTCATCGAAGTGCTGGTGGCCCTCGTGGTCACGGGCCTCGTGGTCGCGCTGGCCTACGGCACGGCGCAGGCGGGCTTCGACACGGACGACCGGCTGGCCGAGTATCGTGCGCGCGCGGAGAGCGAAGCGGTCTTCCGCACGATCCTGACCGATGCGCTGCGTCATGCGGCAGCGGGGATGCGCGGCGGCGAGCCGGTGTTTGACCTGGCGGACCGGCGCCTCTCGGATGGCCGGGCCGCCGACTCGCTGTCGTTCCTCACGCGAGGGGTGGTATCGCCGCTGGGAAGTTCCGGCATGTGGAGCGTGAGTGTCTGGTGGGCCGGCGATGCGTTGCATCTGGCGGCGCATCCCCTCGACACGATGGGCAATGCGGCACCGGTGGAGGCGCAACTCACGCAGGTGGACGCCTTCGACGTGCAGATGCTTGGCCGGGGCATCGGGGCGGCGTGGAGCGACATGTGGCCCGGGGCAGATGTCGCACCCGACGCCGTGGCGTTCTCGGTCACGCGCTCCGCCGCAGCGGGTGCGGTCGCGGCGCTGGACGCAACACAGCCGATGCGCACGGTGGTGCGCCGCGGACTGGAGCGTGCGCTATGAACCGGCGCGGCGTGGCGCTCATTCTCGTGCTCTGGCTGCTGGTGATACTCGGAGGTATCGGGGCGGGCGTGGTGGCGGCATCGCGCCGTGCGTCCGGCCTGTCTTCCAACCTGCGGGCGCGGGTGGTGGCCCGCTATGCGGCGGAAAGCGGCATCGAGGCCATGCGGTCGGCCATCGAGGATTCCCTGGCGATAACCACGGATTCGCTCCGTCGGCGCGCCTTCCTGAATGGCCTGGAGCCGGAAAGCGCGCGCGGCGATTCCACGCGCCTTGGCGATGCGCGCTTTGTCGTCGCGGTGCTGGATGCCAGCGCACGACTCGACGTGAATGCGGCGCCCGAGGAAAATCTCGCGCGGCTTTTTGCCAGCTTCACCGACGCGGGGCGCGCGCAGGCACTGGCCCGCGCGATTCGCCAGCGGATCGAGGGAGGTGCTGTCGCGTCAGGACGGGCCGAACGCGAGGGACGCCCCCCCGGACCGTCGCCCTTCGTCAACCCCATCCGCGCGCTCGAAGAGTTGCGTGCACTGCCGGGCGCCGACGACCGGGTACTGCAGCTGGCGGCCCCGTACCTCACGGTCGACGGCGATGGCACCATCAACCAATCCACCGCGCCGGCGATCGTGATGCGCGCCGCGTTCGGCGAGTTGCGCGACGCGCCCTCGCGGCTGGTGCTGGTCTCGCGCGGGTGGCTGCAGGGGCATCCTCTCACGCACGAGGTGCAGGGCGTGTACGCCATCAGCAACAACCATCTCGTGCTGGTGCACTGGCGGGAGCGGATCCTGTGAGGCGCCGTGCCGGCGTCGAACTCACCGCCACCCGGCTGCGCGCGGTGCTCGCCGGCCCGTGGCGGGACGTGCCGGTCCGCACGCTGGACGTGGCCTGGAACCCGACGCAGCCGCTGGAAGGCGTCGCGGCGCTGCGCTCGGCGTTAGGCACGGTGGAATCGGTGAGCCTCGCGGTCGGCCTCGGCCTGCTGCACGTGAAGCGGCTCGAGCTGCCCGCGGCGGGGGACGTCGAACGCGAGCAGATGGTGGCACTCGATGGGGAGCGCTTCTTCGCCGCGAGCGAGGCGATCGTGTCGGCCCTCGCGCCCGGAAGCGACGTGGGTTTCGCGGTGCACGCCGCCGACCTGGACGCATGGCGCGCCGCATTTGCCGCGTGGGCGCCCGTGGTGCGTGTGGAACCCGCCCCCACGGCGCTCGCCCGCGCCATGGATCCGGCGCGGACGGGCGAGTACCGGGTGGATGCGGGTCCGGATGACCATGGGGTTGTGTCCATAAGTGCGGGCAGCGTAACAGGGGCGCGGCGCGTGCCGGTCGTGATGGGTGAGCCGTCGGCGTCTCCGCTGCCCGCTGTGCGGGGCGTGGCGGGCGAGTGGGGCGCGGCGTTAGGCGCCCTGCTGGGCGCGGACGAGGGTGAGTCCGGCACGCTGGCCAGTGACGACGAGCGGGCCCGCATGCGCAACCGGCGCCGGCGCCGGCTTGTCACGTCAGCTGCGACGGCACTGGTCGCGATCCTTTTCGCCGGCTGGGGCTTCGATGTCTACCGGCAGCGCACGCTCGATGCACTGGTGGCCGAGGCCGTTGCCTTTCGGCCGCAGGCAGAACCCGGGGCGCAGGCGCTGGCGGCACGAGGACACCTGGACGCGGAGCTGGCACAGCTGCGACGGGGTGCCGTGGAGCGCGGCGGGGCGCTTGCCCCGCTCGCGGCGCTCTCGGGCCTATTGCCCGGGGACGCCGTCGTGTTGTCGGCCCAGGCTACGGGCCACGAGTGGCAGGTCGATGGCACCGCGTCCGACGCCGCCGCGCTCGTACCCATTCTCGATCGCGACCCGCGATTCCAGAATGTGCGCACGCTCTCTGCCAGTTCGCGATTCCGCGATGGCACGCGCACGCGCGAAACCTTCTCCATTGCCTTCCGTGTCAAGCCGGGCAACTGACACGCGCGAGCGCCGCACAATCGCCATCGCGGCGGTCGTCAGCATCGTGGCGCTGCTGCTGGCCTACGTCGTGCTGCCCACGGCGCGCCGCTGGCAGGCCCGGGAAGCGCTGATCGACGCAACGCGGCAGCAGGTGGCGCAGCTCCGATCGTTAGGCGCGCACGGCGACCGGCTCGTGAACGACGCGCGCTTGCAGGAGGCGGCGGCGGACTCGCTGCCGGTACGCCTGCTGCGGGGGCGCACGCCGGCGCTGGTGGCCTCCTCGCTGCAATCGCTGCTGCAGGACTACGCGTCGGCGAGCCGAGTGAGCGTCACGCGCATGGATGTCGCCAGCGCCGGGGACTCGGCGGCGGCCGAGGGCGGTGGCATCCCGGCCAGCATCTCGGCGGTGACGGACATCTATGGACTGGTGTC
>JBDSVW010000156.1:0-3127 GCA_039927015.1 Gemmatimonadaceae bacterium
CGAGATCTCGATGACCTCGTCCAGCTTGTGCGTGATGAGCACCACCGTGCCCCCCTCGTCGGTCAGCCGGCGCAGCACGCGCCAGAGCTCCTGCACCTCGGGCGGGGAGAGCACCGCGGTGGGCTCGTCGAGGATGAGGATCTTCGCACCCCGATAGAGGACCTTGAGGATCTCCACCCGCTGCGCCTCGCCCACCGTGAGGTCGGAAACGCGCCGGCGAGGGTCCACGCGCAGCCCGGTGCGTTCGGAAAGCGAGCGCACCGCGGCCTCGGCGGCGTCGCGATCGAGCTGCCATCCCCGGACCTGCTCCTGGCCGAGTATGAGGTTCTCCGCCACCGAGAGCGTAGGCACGAGCATGAAGTGCTGGTGCACCATGCCCACGCCGGCGGCAATCGCCTCGCGCGTGCTCCATCCCGTGACGTCGCGGCCATTGACCAGGAGCTGGCCGGCGTCGGGCGCGTACATGCCGGCCAGCATGCGCATCAGCGTGGATTTACCGGCACCATTCTCACCCACGACCGCGTGGATCTCGCCTAACGCGACCTCGAGCGATGCCGAGCGGTTGGCCTGCACGGCGCCGAACGACTTGGCCACGTCGATGGCCCGGATGGCCAGTGGGGAGGCGTCATTGCGCGCACCGGACGCCGTTCCGCGCGTCGTGCCGGGTTGGCTCATTTCGTGCTTGGGACGGTGATGCGGCCGGCGATGATCTCCTGTCGCAGCGCTTCCACCCGCGCATGCACGGAGTCGGGAATGAGCGCGCGATTGTGCGCGTCATAGATGTAATCGACGCCCTGTTCCCGCAGGCCAAGCTGGAAGATGCCGCCCTCGAACGTCCCTTCCTTCACCTGCTGAATGGCCTTGTAGACCGCCTGGTCCACGCCCTTCACCATCGACGTAAGGATGAAGCCGGGCGCTTCAGTGTACTGGTCGGCGTCTACGCCGATGGCGAGCTTGCCGCGCCGGCGCGCGGCCTCGAACACGCCGAGGCCCGTCGACCCGGAGGCGTGAAAGATCACGTTCACCCCGGACTGGAACTGGCTGAGCGCGATCTCCTGGCCGCGACCGGGATTCCGGAATGCTTCGGGCGTCACGCCGGCGTACTGCGCAACTACTTCACAGCGGGGACAGACGGCCTTTACGCCGGCACGATAGCCGGCCTCGAACTTGTGGATGAGCGGGAAGTCCATGCCGCCGACAAATCCCACCTTGTCGGACTTGCCGACGAGCGCTGCCAGCGCACCGACGAGGAAGGAACCCTCCTCTTCCCGGAACTTGAGCGCGGCGAGGTTGGGGGGCGGTGTGATGACCCGCCCGCTGTCATCGAGCGCCACGGCGTAGTCCACGCCGGCGAAGCGCACCGCCGGATACTCCTGCGCCAGCTGCGCGAGATCGTCGGTGAAGATGAAGCCGACCCCGATCACGAGATCCATCCCTTCGGCGGCCAGCAAGCGCAGCCCGGCCTCGCGGTCGGAGCCCTCACCCGGCTCGATGAAGCGGACGCGCGCGCCCAGCTCCTTCATGGCGCGCTCGGCGCCGAGGTACGCGCCGTCGTTGAACGACTTGTCGCCGCGACCACCAAGGTCGAACACGATGCCCACATCGAGGCCTTCGGACGTCTCGACCTGCTCGGCGCCGGAGGGCCGAACGAAGAGCAGGACGAGGTGCACGGACAGCAGCACGCCGAGGACGATGAGGAGCTTCCGCATGAGGCGCGAAAGGTCGTGCGGTGGACGAAGGGGGGCAAGTCGCCGGTGACGTGACGAACTTGCCCCGTCACGCCACCGGCGACGACGTCATCAGCGCGACACGGGGGCGAGTTTCCAGAGCCCGTTGTTCATGTCCGAGGCGTAGACGGCGTTGCCCGCGAAGAACACGCCCCACACGTAGACGGGAGAGCTTTGGTCGCGCAGCCCGGTGGCCACCACGCGCCCGAGCAGACGCAGGTCGCACCGGCCGTCCGCCGATTGCTGGAAGACGTTGCACTTGCCCAGGTCCCCGCGGACATCCAGCACCTGGACGCCGCCGTTGTAAAACGCCGCGTACAGGTATCCGCGCGCTTCGTCCACCGAGAAGTTGTGCGTGCCCGCGCCGGGCACGTTGAAGAAGGCAACTTCACGCGGCTGCGCGGGATTGGTGATTTCCACCACGTGGATGTCGCCCGATGACGAAGAGAGGAGCGCCCCCGGCCCCTCCTCGCCCACGAAGACGTACTTCTTCTCCGACGATACCGGATCGTGGAACCACCAGACGTTGTGCGCCGAGCCGTTCCGTGTGAGCACGCGTCCGACCTCCACCGGATTCTGCACGCTGCCTCCCTTGCCGCCGCCGCCGATATCCCAGATTACCAGTCCATCGTTCCACAGGGCGGTGAACAGGAGCCCGTCGCGCACGAACACGTCGTGGATGAAGGGGTTGCCCATGTCACGGAACATCACCTCGACTGGCGCGGCGGGATTCGAGAGGTCCACGACGAGGAGGCGTGACGGATGCGCGCTGGCGCTGTTCACCGAGAGGAAGGCGTACAGCGTGCCGTTCACCCGTTGCAGCTCCGCGGTGTGCACGCCCCGGGTGATGTTGGGCGACGTGAAGCGGGCGAGGCTGCGCGGCTTGACGGGATTCGCCAGGTCGTAGATCTCGAGCGAGCCGGGGCCCAGTTCGGTGGGGACGACGAGCAGCGCACCGTCGTCCGTCACCTGCACGTCGCCTAACGTGCGGACCGCGAGCTCGGGCGCCACGTTGGGCACGAGCACGGAGTCCACCAGCACCGGCGTGGCGCGCACGTCCCAGATGTAGATCGCGTTGCCCAGCACCTGGGGATTGCCGCGGGCGCCCCACGTGGTGGTATACGCGTAGTTGCCGCGCGCCCACACCTCGGCCGTGTAGCGGTTCGTGACGACGCCCTGCCCGGTCACGGACATCACCCGCGTGGCGACCGGAGGGGGCTGCGAATCCGGGTCCACCGGCACAGGGTCGTCGCCCTTGCAGGCGGCGACAAACAGCGGGACCAGCACGAGCGCGCCGGACATCCATCGAGACATGGGAGGTGCGAAGCGAGAGAGAAGCGGGCGCGTCACGACCCGGCCGGGCGGGCCGCGCCGTAGCGTCCGAAACGGGCGCGCATGTC
>JBDSVW010000157.1:0-11526 GCA_039927015.1 Gemmatimonadaceae bacterium
GGCATCGGGAAAGACCGCCGTGCCCATGTCCCGGCCGTCGCACACCACGTCGTGGGCCCGCGCGACGTCGCGCACCCGCGCGTTCACCCACTCGCGTACGGCGGGCATCTGCGCCACTCGCGACACCAGTCGCGTCACCTCGGCGCCCCGAATCTCCTCGTCCACGCTCTCGCCGTTTACCTGGGGGGCGAATGACGTTGCCCGCGGCTCGAGCGAGACGCGCGCCACGTGCGCCAGCACGTCATGGGCGCTCCACGACTCCGGCGGGACCGACCCCCGGAGCGCGGCGGCCGTGGCTGCACGGTACAGCGCGCCCGAGTCGACGTGGCGAAACCCGAGCTCGGTGGCCACCCAGTGGGCGGTGGACGACTTGCCACTCGCCGCCGGCCCATCGATGGCGATGGCGACGTGTCCAGCGCGCGACGCCGTCACATCAGCGGGCGACACGTGCGAGATCCTCCCAGAAGGTGGGATACGACACGGACACGCAGGCAGGATCGTCCATGGAGATATGGCAGTCGGGGCTGGCGCCCAGCACACCAAACGCCATCGCGATGCGATGGTCGGCGTGCGTGACGACGTGTCCGCGCAGCGGCGCACGCGTGCCGCGCACGATAAATCCGTCTGGGAGTTCCTCGGCCTCCACACCGATCGCGCGCAGGTTGGAGACCACGGCGGCAATGCGATCGCTCTCCTTCACGCGCAATTCCTCCGCCCCACGCACGACCGTTTCCCCTTCCGCCCGCGCCGCGAGCACGGCGAGCATCGGAATCTCATCGATCATGGACGTAACCTCGCCCGCGGCGACCTCGGTGCCGCGCAGCGGTTCACCCGCGTGGACGAGGAGCGTGTCTGAGGAATCCCCGGAGCCGTGCAGCGACGCGTGGGACTCCATGCGCGCCCCCATACGCCTGACCACGCGCAGGAAGCCATCGCGATGCGGCGAGCGGAGCACCTGCTCGACCCGGATGCTTCCCTCGTCGGCGAGCAGGGCGCGCGCCACGAAAAAGGCGGCAGATGAGGGATCGCCGGGCACCTGGAGATCGGTCGCCGACAACGACGCGACCGGCGCCAGAGATATCACCCCATCGGTCGTGACGACGTCGGCGCCGGCCGCTTGGAGCATGCGCTCCGTATGGTCCCGCGTGGGCACCGGCTCGCGCACGCGCACCGGCACGCCCGCGCAGAGGCCCGCCAGCAGCACAGCGCTCTTGATCTGCGCGCTGGGTACAGGCAGCAGCCACTCCACCGCCCGTAGCGGTCCGCCATGGATCGTCATCGGAAGTCCCTCGTGCCCTTCCGTGAATTCCACGCGCGCGCCCATGGCTTCCAGTGGCGCGGCGACGCGCTTCATGGGGCGGCGCGACAACGAGGCGTCGCCCACGAAGCTGCTGGCGAAGGGGTGGGCCGCGGCCACGCCGGCCATCAGCCGCGTGGTGGTGCCGCTGTTGCCGCAATCAAGGGCCCCGTGTGGCGCGCGCGCCGGGGAGCGCAGGCCGCCCCCGTCGATGCGCATGTCGTCCGACACCTCGGGCACCGGCCATCCCAGCGATCGCAACACGCCCGCCGTCGAGCGGACGTCGTCGGAGAGCAACAGGCCGCGCACCCGAGACTGACCGCGCGCGAGCGCCGCGAAGATGAGCGCGCGGTGCGAGACGGACTTGTCGCCGGGGACCCGGACAGACCCGCTCACCCTGCGCCCGGACGCGGACATGCCTAACGCAGCCATGCTTCGAGTGTCGTCGCGAGGTCGGTCTTCTCGTCCCGGTACTTCACAATGACGGGCGTCTGCAACGCGAGGCCGTGCGATGCGCCCCACCCCTGGCGCAGGCCACGCGCGCCCGGCACCACCACCGCACCGGCAGGAATCTCCAGCGGCGCCTCGGCGGAGCCGCGATACACCGTCTCGCGCACAAGGTCGTACACTGGCGTGCCGCGGGTGAGCACCACCCCGGCGCCGAGGACCGCGCTTTCGCGCACGACCGTGCCTTCGTAGACGCCGCAGTTGCCGCCGACGATCACGTCGTTCTCGATGATCACCGGCGCCGCATTGATGGGCTCCAGCACGCCGCCGATCTGCGCGGCCGCGCTCAGGTGCACGCGCTCGCCGATCTGCGCGCAGGAGCCCACCAGCGCGTGCGAATCGACCATGGTGCCGGTGCCAACGTGCGCGCCGACATTGATATACATCGGTGGCATGCAGACGACGCCGGGCGCGACGTACGCACCGGCGCGCACGCTGGAGCCGCCGGGCACCACGCGCACCCCGTCGCCCAGCGTGAACTGGCGGGTGGGCAGCGTGTGCTTGTCGAAGAACGAGAAGCTGCTGGTGTTCTGCGGATCGACCGCCACGACCTTGCCGACGCGGAACGCCACGAGGATCCCCTGCTTGACCCATGGCACGGCCCGCCAAGTGCCATCGTGATCGCGCTGCGCCGCGCGAATCTCGCCCGTCTCGAGGCGCCGCAGCAGATCCGTGGCCGTGAGCTCGGCGTCATCAGGGAGGGTCGTGCCGGGCGGGCATGCCGCCAACTCGGCGATGCGGCCGGCCAGCGCGGCCAAACTGTCACCACTCACGCGTCAAGTGCTCCCGCGGCCTCGAGGGCCGCGCGAAGGAGGGGGGTGGCGCCTTCTGCCATGGGTACCAGCGGAAGACGGAGGACGTTCTGCAGGCGCCCCATGAGGGCGAGGGCCGCCTTGGCGGGGGCCGGATTGGACTCGACGAACGCGGCCGACATCCACGGCATGAGGCGATAGTGCAGCGCACGGGCCGAGGCGAAGTCGCGTGCCGTGCAGGCGTCCACGAGCGCGGCCATGAGTCGCGGCGTGGCATTGCTGACGACCGAGATCACGCCGTCACCGCCTAACGCCATGACCGGCAGGGCTATGGCGTCATCGCCCGAGAGCACCGTGAAGGCCGGCGGCCGTTCGCGCAGGATCTCCGCGATCTGCTGCAGGTTGCCCGACGCTTCCTTGATGGCGACGATGCCGGGTATGGAGGCCAACTCCAGCGTCGTGCGCGCCTCAATGTTGCTGGCGGTGCGTCCCGGCACGTTGTACACGACGATGGGGATCTCCACGGCCTCCGCGATGGCGCGGAAGTGCGCCACGATGCCCCGCTGCTGCGGCTTGTTGTACATCGGCGATGCATGCAGCAAGTGCGTGGCCCCCACCTGCCGCACCGCGCGCGACAGCTCGATGGCCTTGCGCGTGTCGTTCGATCCCGCACCGGCCACCACGGGAATGCGCCCCGCCACCTGCTCCACCGTGATGGCCACGACGCGCACGTGCTCGTCCAGCGTGAGCGTCGCCGCTTCGCCAGTGGAACCGCAGGGCACCAGGAAGTGCACGCCCTCGGCCACCTGCCAGTCGACGAGGGCGCGCAGCGCCGCCTCGTCCACCCTCCCGTCGGCGCTGAACGGCGTCACGAGGGCGGTGCCGCATCCGACCAAGGGGCGAAAGCTCACGAGTCCTCCGGCGTACGCAACAGATCTTTCATGGTAAACACACCTGTCCTGCCCCGAAGCCACTCGGCGGCGCGCAGCGCACCATCGGCGAACACCCGGCGATCGCGCGCCTCGTGCGTGATGGCGACCTGTTCGAAAGGGCCGTCGAAGAGCAGCGTGTGCGTGCCCGGCACGTGCCCCACGCGAATACTGCTTGTCGGCACCGGTCGCGCGAAGCCCCGCTCCACCGCCTGAACCAGCGCCAGCGCGGTACCAGATGGCGCGTCCTTCTTGCGGTCGTGGTGGGTCTCGACGAGCTGCGCCCCGAACTGCGGATGCGCGGCAAACAACTGGCCCGCCCGACGCATCAGTTCCATCGCCAGCGCGACCCCGAGCGAAAAATTCGGGGCCCAGAAAAGCGATCCTCGCACACGCTGGGCTTCCGCCTCCAGCGCGGGAAGACGATCGTACCAGCCCGTCGTGCCGGTGACGATGGGGATGCCGGCCGACAGACACGCCGACACGTTTGCCGCGGCCGCGTCAGGTTCCGTGAACTCGATGGCGACGTCTATGAGCGCCGCGTGCTCTCGCGTGAGCCACCGCGCCCCTTCGTTCTCCTTCGCTCCAACGAGCGCGACGACCTCGTGCCCGCGCTCGGCGGCCAGGGCGGCAATTTCTCGCCCCATGCGTCCATCGCCGATCATTGCCAGCCGCATGATCAGTGGGCTCCCTCGGAAAAGAATTCGTCGTGCAGGCGACGCATCGCCTCACCGACCTGCTCACCATCCACCAGCATGGTGAGGTTGATGCCGCTGGCGCTGAGCGAGAGCATGTGGACGCGCAGCGGGCTCAGCGCCGCGAGCGCACGGGACATGGACTCGGAGGAATCGGTGAGTCCCGCGCCCACCAGCGCCACGATGCCCTTGTTGCGCTCGACGGACACGTCACCCAGCTGCGAGAGATCCACGACCAGGGTGTCGAGATGCGTCGCATCGTCGATGGTCACGCTCACGCTCACCTCCGATGTCGCGACCACATCCACCGACGTGCGGTGTCGGTCGAACATGTCGAAGAGCGTGCGCAGAAAGCCATGCTGCAACAGCATGCGCGGGCTTCGCACCTTGATCACCGTGACGCCCTGCTTTCCAGCCAGCGCACGAACGGGATGCTTGGGCGCGTCGAACGTGATGAGCGTGCCGGTACCGGCGGGATTGCGCGAGTTGTAGATGTACACCGGAATGCCGAGGCGAACGGCCGGTGTGATTGTGCTGGGGTGCAGCACCTTCGCGCCGAACGACGCGAGTTCACTCGCCTCGTCGAAGCGGATGCGATCGATGAGGCGCGCCCCCTTCACCACCCGGGGGTCGGCCGTGAGCATGCCGTCCACGTCGGTCCAGATCTCGATGGCTTCGGCCCCGAGTGCCGCGCCGAAGAGTGAGGCGGAGTAGTCGGAGCCGCCGCGGCCCAGCGTGGTGACGATGCCCTGCTCCGTGGCGCCGATGAAACCGCCGAGCACTGGTACCGCGCCCCGCTCCACCAGCGGGCGCAACAGCTTTTGTGCCGCTTCCGCGATGCGTTCCGGTCGTGGCTCCGCCTTGCCAAACTGGTCGCCGGTAATCATCACCGAGGTCGCATCGAGGTGCTCGGCCGGCACGCCGCGATCGCGCAGCACCGCAGTGACGAGCAGCGACGAGAGCATCTCACCCTTGGAGGAGATGGCGTCCCTGCTACGCGGTGTGGCATGGCCGAGCACGGAGAGGGCCTCGGCGAGCGAGGCGAGTTCATCGAACGTTGCACTCAGTTCACCGAGGAGATCTGGCAGCTGCACCGACCCTGCAAGCAATTGTTCTGCGGTGCCGAGATGCCGGTCGCGCAACGTCTCGACGCCGCGGATGGCGCTGATGAAGTGTCCTTCGGCAGCCTGTTCGGCGAGCGCCACGAGGGCATTGGTCGCGCCCCCCATGGCCGACACGACCACGATGGGTCGTCGCGCCACGCGGCCGCGCACCACCTCCGCCAGGCGCTCGATGGCATCGGCGTCACCCACGGAGGTTCCGCCGAACTTGACGACGATCATGCGTGACCGAAGGCGCCCTGCGATGCAAGCAACTCGGCGTTGAGAATGGAACCGCCGGCGGCGCCACGCACGGTATTGTGGCCTAACGCGACGAGCTTGATGTCGAGGATGGGATCCTTCCGCACGCGGCCGACCGTCACCGTCATCCCCTTCCCGGCGCCCACATCGCGACGCGTTTGCGGACGATCGGCGGCCGTGGTGACCACCAGAGGCTGCGGCGGTGCCGACGGCAGCCCGCGCGCCTCGGCGCATCCCGTCCACGACGACAGCGCCTCGACCGCCTCGGTTTCTGACACGCGTCGCTGGAATCCCAGGGCAAGACAGACGAGGTGTCCGTTCTCCGTCGCGACGCGATTGGCTTGTGCGCTCACCGCGAAGTTCGCCGGGGTGAGCAGCTCCTTGCTGAAGGCGCCGAGCATCTTGTTCATCTCTCGCTCGATCTTGGGCTCCTCATCTCCGATATACGGAATCACATTGCCCATGATGTCGAGCGAGGGAACGCCCGGGTAACCGGCGCCGGAAATCGCCTGCATGGTCGTGACGAACACCTTCTCGAGACCAAAGGCGTGATGCAGGGGAGCAAGGGCCATGGTCGCCACTGTGGCGGCACAGTTCGCGTTTGTCACGATGCCACCGGCGAATCCGCGCTCTCGCCGCTGTCGCTCAAGGATGCCGAGGTGCGAGGCATTCACCTCAGGGATCACCAGCGGCACGTCGTCGTCCATGCGGAAGTTCTTGGCGTTGCTGAGCACGAATGCGCCGGCTCGCGCGAACGCCGACTCGATCTCACCCGCCACATCCGAATCGAGTGCGGAGAACACAATCTTCGCGCGCACGTGGCGGGGGTCGCACGTGGTGACGGTGAGGCGCGCGATGTCCTCAGGCATGGTGCCCTCGATCCATCGCGCGGCCTCCGTGTACGTCTTGCCCGCCGATCGCTCCGATGCCGCCACGTCGGTGATCTCGAACCAGGGATGACCCTGCAGGAGCCGGATGAAAGTCTGGCCGACCGCGCCGGTAGCCCCGAGCACGGCCACCGGCCAGCGCCGCGGCGGAGTGGGAGAGGACGCCGTCATCAGTTCGCGAGCAGGGCGCGCACCAGCCGCTGGTAGCCATCCACCGCGGCGCGAAGCTCGCCGATGTCGATGTACTCGTCAGGCGTGTGCGCGACGTGAATGGAGCCCGGTCCGAACAAAAGGGGTGTGCCCCATCGGTCGAGCAGCGGAATATCCGAGGTGTAGGCCACGGGCGACGTCTCGAAGCCCGGGATGGTATGGAAGAACTGTGCGGGAATATGTGAGCCGTACGTCACCTCCGCCCGTCCCGCGACCCAGCGCTCCAGCTCCGCCTTCACCACGTCCACATCTCCCACCAGCCGGAACATGAGCTCGACTTCACACTCACCTGCAATCACGTTCGCTTCGGTGCCGCCCCGAATGGTCCCGATGTTGACCGTCGTGGGACCGAGTCGCGCATCGGTTGGCCAGGCCACCTGCGAGAGCGTGGGCAGGAGCGCGAGCATGGGATCGATGGCCGACTGGCCGAGATGCGGGTACGCCGAGTGGGCCTCGCGTCCACGCGTGCGAAGCGTCACGCGAAGCGAACCCTTCGCTCCGACCGCCAGCTTGCTCTCCGTGGGCTCTCCGTTGATGAGAAAGCGGGAGGTGGCGGATAGCCGATTGGCGGCGCGGGCACCGTCGGATCCCTTCTCCTCGCCGACGACGAAGAGCAGGTCTACGCGGTTTTCACCGTCGGCCGCCAGCGCGTCGGCAGCGGCGAGCATGGCGGCCGCGATCCCCTTCGCATCGCAGGAACCCCGGCCGTAGAGCCGGCCCTCATCGAGACGCGGCGGGGTGTACGGTGGCACCGTATCGAGGTGGGTGGACAGCGTGACGCCGCCGCCCTTTCGCGACGCCCACACGTTTCCCCGACCGGGAGTGACTTCCTGCACCGTCACGTTCCAGCCCCGCGCCACCAGCCAGCGCGAGACGTAATCGACGGCTTTCCCTTCTCCCCTCGTGGGGGACTCTATCGCCAGCAATTCCGCGGCGAGCGCGACGACATCAACCATGCACGAATTGTAGTCGGGCGCCGCCCCGGAGTCGATGACGGAGGGACTGGCGACGGGTAGCGCGCGATCGGAATTCCCGAGTTGCATGCGCGCGCGCGTTCTCGGCGCGCGCTAGCCCGATTGTGACACTTCACGGGCGGGAGGGCCTTGGCCGGACTCACTCAATCGTTGGATCGAGCGCTGATCAGAGGATGGAGAGGCGGATCACGCCCATGCCGGACGGGTACGCTGGGTGGAAGTTCTTGATCCACTTACGACCGAATCAGACAAGGAGCGTATCCTGTGTCATTCCCGATCTATCTCGTGGGATTCCTGCTGGTCATCGCGGGAGTCGCGTGGGGCCTCTCCGTTGCAGGGGTGCCGCCACTGTACATCGTCATCGCGTGCGTGATCATGCTTGGCGTGGGCATTCTGAGCGGCGTGGCCAAGACGCGGCAGAAGGATCCGCCAACCGTGTAGCAGACGGTGAGGCGCGTTCGTTTCCGGGGCGGGGCCTGGGGATACGCGCGTTGTTGGAAGCCCGAGCCCGAAGGAAGAATGTGGCGCCAGTATCCGAGTGATTCGGATGCTGGCGCCACGTCGTGCCAGTGATGCGCGGGGCGGAACTCGAACCCGCACTCGGTTGCCCGAGTAGGGATTTTAAGGGACTCATGATACCGCCTCCTGCGCGCTCCTGCGCGACCCTGCGCGCGCCTGCGCGCTCGTTCGCTGTGCGTTCCATGTGGAACGTCCGTCCTGTGCGCTCGTGCGCGCGCGTGCGCTGTGCGAAAAATGACCCACTATTGACCCACTCATACTCAAGCGCCCTCGATGCGCTGGCTCTCGGCCGCATCTGGTGCGTGGTAGCCGCCTCCCGGCGTGCGCGAACAAGCGCGCTCAATTAGCCCACCGAGACGGGAGTTACGTAATGACATTGTGTCGTTCCCGAAAATGTCGACGACCTTCACCGCCAGGGTGTACCGTCCCGCTTTCGCATACTCGTGTGAGGCGCTTCGCATCTCCAATTCCCGCAGCTTGCCCGTATTTGGGCGTGGTGCCGAGCGAGCGGAGATTCGGTGAGAAGCGCCAGCTCGGACGGATCACGGCAGCGGGGAACGGGAGGATGCGGTGTCGCCTGGTCGAAGCCGGGTGGCAGAGCCTGCGGTCGACATCGTCCGAGACGGCCGCGCTGCGCGCGTGGACGCGGACGATCGCCCAGCGGCGGGGCCAACGGATCGCGGTGGTCGCGCTGGCGCGGCCGCTGGCCGGCGTGCTGTACGCGATGTGGAGGGACGGCGTGCCGTACGATGCGCAGCAGCTGCGGCCGCACACCCCCGGAGCGGAGGTCGACAACAAACGCGCCGGATAAGCACGACCTTGGCACGACCTGCGCGAATCGAGTGGACTGAATCGGGAGCGGCCAGCGCGAGCAATTCCTTGGCTCAGGATGCAGGACCGCACCACGACGAAGCCGTGGGATAGTTGGCGCCGTCCGCTCCGTCGTGCCACCCAAAAGCGCCGGGCCCCTCGCGTCCCATTCACGAGCGCGCACAGAAGGCGGAGCAGCACCTCGATGGATGCACGGACAACAGACGGGAGTCGTACGGCAAGCGCAGACACGACCCCACTGGGCTTGACGCGGAGCGCCGCTTCACAGAAAGACTTTCGATCGGCGGGATAGTTGGTATGCAGCGGCGGCGATGGTGATCGTTGTCCCGTCGCTCGTCTGCGACATGGTGGAGCGCTCGCTCGCTCGCACCTGCGCCGACGCAGGAGGTGCGACGCCTACGCTCGCCGCACCTAACGACAGAGCGATCAGGAAGCTGCGGCCAACGTTCATTTGGCGAGCGAAGTGAGAGGCATTGGGCCGCGAGGCGGCGGTGGTCTGCGCCGATCATGTCGCCGTCGTGTCGCGCGGCGTACAACGAAAGTACGTAGAGTGCGCGTGAGCCCCGCGAACCCTCAGCGGACTCGAGCGTCGATTCCCTTGCGACTTTCGTCCAGCGTCTTCCCTGCCTTGTGCAGTCGATACGCGAGGCGTCCCTGCCCCTTACACACGCCGCAATGACGAGACATCGCCTCGGTCCCGTCATAGCAGGAAAGGAGGGCGTAATAGGCCTTCTTGTCCGCGCACCTTCAGCTGCACCGGAGACCGTCGACGACGGCCGGGATCTCGCGCAACATGTCGAAGACGGGAACGGCGTCGGGGGTGTCGGCAAGTTGTTCCTTGCTCAGGAGCTTCTCGGCGGTGATCCCCGGACGTGACCGTCGATTCCGTGGGGGGTGCCGTACAGCTATCGCGCGTTCTTTCCGAGGGGATAGGCGAAGCGCGCCGCGAGGCGAGGCATCGAGGCACCCGCTTCTGTACGTACACATAAAATAGCGGCGCCGATCCTCCGGCGCCGCTGTCCTTTCGCATGAATAATTCGCTACATCACGAGACGGCGCTTCGCTCCCAACTAGACGCCGTTGATCTCACGCGTCGGGTGCGGCCAGCACGTGGTGCTGCCGTAGGGTCGATTCGTGAAGGGATTCGCCCCTGTTTTCCACGGCATCTTGTAGCGAAGCAAATCGTTGAGGCGATGCCCGCCTTCGAAGCTCAGCTCTTTTCGGCGTTCGTCGATGACTGCGGCGATCGCGTCACTTTGCGTGGTGGCGGTGAGCGGCGCGAGGTTCACCCCGGCCCGACGCGCATTCAGAATTACCATGCCCTGCGCGACCTGTCCCTGCTGAATGAGCGCTTCCGCCACAATCAGGTTTGCCTCAATCTTGCTCGCCAAGCGCATCGGGCTGGTAAGCCCAGTGTATTTGGTCGTGACCCAAAGCCGCACTTCGGCGTTGAAAGCACCGCGCCCCGCGTCCGCGACCAGCACGCGCGGATCGTTCATGTCGCGGTACGCGGTGGCCACGGTATACGCCCCCACTTGCTCGGCGAGCCGATAGAGCTTGTTCCAGCGCCGTGGACTCTCCTGCCCGCGATCGACGTTCTTGTTGTACCCTGCGGCTACCTGCGACGCAACAGTCGCGGCGTCGCTCCACTTCTTCAGGTCCATCTTTGTACGGGCCATGCCGACGCGTGCAAGATTCAGCATGTCGGTATTGCCCGCCGTTGTCGCCAGAATGATGGCCTCGGCAAAACGCGTCTCGGCAGCTACAAGTGCGGCACTCGGCGGCTGGCGTGGACCACCATCGAAGGCAACTTCGCAAAATCCTTCGCCCAGGAGCGTGTACGTATAGGCCGCGTAAGTCTTGGCTTGTGCCAGGAGCAATGTGCGCCCGGCCACCTGCGCATCCGTCCAGCCATTGAGCCTCTTGATCGCGTCCTCGGCCTGAAGGCGCGCGGTGTGAAGCGTGAGGTTCATGCCGAAATTCCCTTCGCACGTACCGATCGAATAGTCGGTCTCGTCAGGCGAAATCGAACGCTCTCCCCAGTTTGCCAAGGGGACGTTGGAGTTGGCCGTCTCGTATTCGTCGGAATGAACCGAAGACCCGCTCATGTAATTGCTATACGCACACTCGAAATCGCCGATGGCCGAGCGCACGAGTACGGGCGCCAGCGTCGCGTCGTCGATCTGAGCGGTCGGGATCTGCCCGGGAAATTCCACCTCGAGAACGTTCGAGCAGGCGCCGACCGTCAAGACCGCGGCGATTGCCGTCACCCCGACTGCCCGGCGATGCAGGGACTTTTTCATCGATGTCTCCTTTGGCTCGTCGGGGCTTAGAAAGTGAAGCGGAGAGTGCCGCGAAGGCGCGCCAACTGCGGCCACGACTCCTGGGTGTATCCGAAGTTGCCGCTAACATCTGTCGCACGATTAGGCAGCAGCTCGGGATCGATCCACGGTCCGCCATACGCCGTTTTCTGTGCTCGCCACAGGAAGGCCATGTTCTCGGCGGCCAGCGTGAACGAACCGCGCGACGCACCGGCCAACCGCGCGATGCGTGGGTGGAAGTCG
>JBDSVW010000158.1:0-6505 GCA_039927015.1 Gemmatimonadaceae bacterium
CTAGCGCGGGTGGTCGAGCCGGAGATCCCAAACGGTGCCTAACGAGCGCGCCCGCCCACGGCCCGTCGTGCAAGACCCCCGTCACCCCACGAGTGCCCGCTCACCCAGAACCGCCCCCGCGGTCCTCGTCGTCACGGGCGCCTCGGGCGCGGGCAAGTCGACCCTGGTTCGAGGGCTTGCCGCGCTCGAACTGCCGGGGGTCGGATGCCATGAGTTCGATTCCATCGGTATTCCGACGGAGACGGAGATCGCCGAGCGCTTCGGCGGCGGCGAAGCGTTCCAGGCGTGGGCGCTGGAAGAATGGCTGAGGCGGTTCGTCCGGAACGACGACCAGGTGCAGGTGGCCGTACTGGCCGCGCAGGTGCGTGAAGGTCACGATCCCGCCTCACTTCGATAGTTTTCGAGCCGTCGGACGCTCGTGAACACCTCACTGGTGTACTCACTGCCACCGGGTGCAATGTTGCTCGCGAATCGGGGTACGGCCGTCACCCTACCCGCCGGGCATCGCCCGTGAACCCCAGCAGGCTGATCGACCAATGGCGAAAACGGGAACACGAACACAGTCTGGGATTGAGGTCGGCATTCTCGCCGGCGGCGGCGAGATGGGCGAGCTCATCCGAGAGTTCGACTGGGGCAGCACGCCGGTCGGCCCCATTTCGCGCTGGCCGCAGAGTCTCCGCACCGCCATCAGCATCGTGCTCGAGTCCCGCTTCCCGATGTACATCGCCTGGGGACCGGAGTACACGCAATTCTATAACGACGCGTTTCGGCCCATCCTCGGCGCGACCAAGCACCCGGCGGCGCTCGGGATAAGCAGCACCGAGACCTTTGCAGAGGCCTGGGACGAGTTCGTCGGACCGCTCTTCAATCGCGTGCTGAAGCTGGCGGAGCCGACGTACCTCGACGACGCGCTGGTGCCCCTCGATCGATTCGGCTTTCTGGAAGAGTGCTACTTCACCTTCTGCTACAGCGCGATTCGCAATGAAGAGGGCGGCGTTGGTGGTGTGCTGGTCACGGTGGTGGAAACCACGGCGCGAGTGCTGGGTCAGCGCCGGTTGGCCACGCTGCGTGATCTGGCGGCCAGGGACGCCAAGGCCGGCGGTCCGCTACTGGCCTGCCAGAACGCCGCCGAGGCATTGGGCGCAAACCCGGCGGACCTGCCATTCGCGGGCATCTACCTGCTCAACGAGGACGGGCGAACGCTGCAGCTCGTCGGGTGCGCGGGCGTGGAAGCGAATAGCCCCGCGACACCGCTCGAGATCGACCTCAAAAGCGGGGGGGCGGGCCACCCCTGGCCGATTGCGCCGGTGCTCCAGACTCGTGAGATGGCCTTGGTTGATGACGTCGCAGCCCGAGTGGGCGCGATGCCGGGCGGACCGTGGCCGGAGCCGGCGCGGCGCGCGTTGGTCTGCCCGTTGGCGCTGCCGGGCGAAGAGCGTCCGTATGGCGTGCTGGTGGCCGGGCTGGGCCCGCGACTCGCTCTCGATGACGAGTACCGGGGATTCGTCGAGCTGGTCGCGGGCCAGATTGCCTCTGGCATCGCGAGCGCACGTGCCTACGACGAAGATCGCCGCCGCGCCGCCGCGCTCGCGGAAATCGACCGGGCCAAGACAGCGTTCTTCTCGAACGTGAGTCACGAGTTCCGCACCCCGCTCACCTTGCTGCTCTCCCCCGCGGAAGAGCTGCTCACCGATACCACGCGCCCGCTGGCTCCGGAACACCGCGCGCAGATAGAAGTGGTGCATCGCAACGGATTGCGGCTGCTCAACCTGGTGAACGCGCTGCTCGACTTCACGCGCATCGAGGCGGGTCGATCCGACGCCTCGTTCGAGCCGACGGACCTGCCCGTTTTCACTTGCGAGCTGGCGAGCACCTTTCGCTCCGCGGTGGAGCGAGCAGGTCTGGCACTGGAGGTTCATTGTCCACCGCTTCCCGCGACACTCGGGCCGGTGTATGTCGACTGCGGCATGTGGGAGAAGATTGTCCTGAACCTGCTGTCCAACGCCTTCAAGCACACCTTTGAGGGCAGCATTCGCGTGAGTCTGAGCGCTCGGGAACACCACGCCGTGCTGGAGGTCCGTGACTCGGGCGTGGGCATTCCGTCGGACCAGCTCCCACACGTCTTCACGCGCTTTCATCGCGTGCCGCACGCACGGGCTCGCACCCACGAGGGGAGCGGCATTGGACTGGCACTCGTGCAGGAGCTCGTGCATCTGCATGGCGGCACGATCGAGGTCTCGAGCGAGGAGCAAGCCGGGGCAACCTTCGTCGTCAAAATCCCAACGGGCAAGTCGCACCTCCCTGCCGAACACGTGACCGACGACGCCGCGCGTGCGCGGGGCGCCAGCAGCACCCAGTCCTATGTGGCGGAAGCCGAGCGCTGGATTGTCGACGGCGGAGCACACGCGGCTGCGGCAGTGCGCACCGAGGACGCGTCGCGGCCTGAGACAGCGACCGGGAACGTCCTGCTGGCCGATGACAACGCCGACATGCGCGATTACGTGACGCGCCTGTTGCGCGACGCGGGCTGGCACGTGCGTGCGGTTGCCGATGGACGCCGCGCGCTGGAGGAGGCGGTGGCCACTCCACCCGATCTCGTCCTGGCGGACATCATGATGCCCGGCCTCGACGGCTTCGAGCTGCTGCGCGCTCTGCGCGAGCGTGAGAACACGAAGTCCCTGCCGATCATTCTACTCTCCGCGCGAGCTGGTGAGGAAGCGCGCGTGGAAGGACTCGCCGCGGGCGCCGACGACTACATGGTCAAGCCGTTCTCGGCGCGCGAGCTGCTGGCGCGGGTCAGTGCCCATGTAGCGCTGGCCAAGTTGCGCGCCAGGGCGACCATGGAGATTCAGGCGGCGCACCGGCAGCTGAGCGCCGTACTGGAGCAGGCCCCGGTGGCGGTGACTGTGCTGCGGGGGCCGCGACACGTGTACGAGCTCACGAACCCGTTCTATCGCTTGATCACAGGAAACCGCCCGCTCCTCGGCCGCGCAGTTGCAGACGTGTTTCCAGAAGTCGAAGCGCAGGGTCTCATCGCCACGCTCGATGAGGTGTATCGCACCGGCGTCCCGTTCGTGGGGCGCGGGGTGCCCATGGCGTACGACCGCAAGGGCGACGGCGTGATGGTGCCCGGCTACTTCAATTTCACGAGCACCCCGATGACCAGCGAGAGCGAAATCGTGGGCATCATCACGATCGCCACCGAGATCACCGACGAGGTGAATATGCGGCGTGCGGCGGAGGAGGCCCGGCGCGACGCCGATACCGCGCGCAAGGAAGCGGAGGAAGCCAACCGTGCCAAGAGCGAGTTCCTCGCCGCGATGAGCCACGAACTGCGCACCCCGCTGAATGCCATCGGCGGCTACGTGCAGCTGCTCGAACTCGGCGTGCACGGCGCCTTGAATCCCGCGCAACGCAAGGCGTTGAGCCGGGTGAAGCGCAGCGAGCAGCATCTGCTGGCCCTCATCACCGACGTGCTCAACTTCGCCAAGCTGGAAGCGGGACGCGTGGAATACGACATCCAGGACGTGAACGTCGAGGCGGTGGTGGCGGATGCGGCGCCGATCATCGAGTCCCAGCTGGCGGCGAAGCAGATCGCCTACGAGGTACACATCCCCGCGCAGCTGACCGTGCGTGGCGATGCCGACAAGCTGCGCCAGATCCTGCTCAACCTGCTGTCCAACGCCGCGAAGTTCACCAGTGCCGGCGGGCGGGTGACCGTGGATGCGAGCGCGCGCGAAGAGGGCCCCGATGGCGGACGACCGGGCATGGTATTCCTTCGCGTCACCGACACCGGCATGGGCATCGCGCGCGACAAGCAGGACTCGATCTTCGATCCCTTCATCCAGGTGCACCGGCATCTCACGCACTCCGCGGAGGGCACCGGCCTTGGGCTGTCCATCAGCAGGGACCTGGCACGGGCGATGGACGGCGAGTTGCGCGTACGGAGCGTGGAGGGAGAGGGATCCACGTTCACGCTAACCCTGCCGCGCGGCTCAGGCGAGCCTTCGCGAAAGGGTGACGGAACGGAGTAACGTACAGGTAGCCGCGCGCCGCTCGCGGCCGCTCTACGCCTCGTACGCCGTCTCCCCCCCGACCACCGTCCGCACGATCTGGATGTCCTTGATCTTGTCGGCGCTCACGCTGTGCGGATCGTCGGCCAGCACGACGAAGTCGGCCAGCTTGCCCGCCGAGATGGAGCCCTTGATCGCTTCCTCGTGCGAGGCCCACGCGCCGTTGAAGGTGTTGACACGAATGGCCTCGTCCACGCTGATGCGCTGGTTGGGCCCCCAGGTGGTGCCATCCCATCCGGTGCGCGTCACCATGCCCTGGATGCCCATGAGCGGGGCGAAGGGGCCCGGCGAGAAGTCGGAGCCGGCGGCGGCCTTCACACCGGCGTCGAGCAACGTCCGATACGCCATGCACCGCTTCATCAGCTCCTGTCCATAAAACGGAAACTTGTCGGTATTGTAGTAGGCATAGGTCGTGAACATCGCCGGAACCGCGCCGAGGGCCGCGATGCGGCGCACGAGATCGTCGTTCACGAGCGTGCAGTGCGTGATCTTGGGGCGCGCGTCGGCACGCGGGAAGAGCTGCTGCGCCCGCTCGAACGCGGTGAGGTACATGTCGATCGCCACATCGCCATTGGCGTGACAGTTGACCTGGATGCCCGCGCGATGCACGCGTTCCACCCAGGCGTTTAGTTCGCTCTGCTGCTCGGTGACATTCCCCTTGTAGGGCGGCGTGACGCCGGGATAGGGCACACTGAGCGCCATGGTGCGCTCGGAGAAGGAGCCGTCCACCGTGTGCTCCGAGGTGGCGCCGAGCTTGATCCACTCGTCGCCGAAGCCCGACTTGATACCGCTGGTGATCATGCCTTCGAGCACCCGGCCGCTCACCTCGTAGCTCACGCGGTGCTTGAGGTTGCCCCGTGCGCGCACGTCCTGCAGCGCCGCCAGGTCCCCCCCTTCGTGATGCACGCTGGTGAGCCCGTACCTGACGAACTGCTTCGAGATATGCGCCAGTCCGTCGCGCTCGCGCCGCTCGCGCTCCGCCGCGCTGAAGGAGGGGCGCTCGCCGACGGCGGACATGACATCGTTCGCCCGATCGGTCACGCGGCCGTTCAGTTCCCCGTTGGCGTCGCGGTCGAAGGTGCCGCCCGGAGGATTCGGCGAGTCCCGGGTGATCTTCGCCAGCTGCAGCGCCTTGCTGTTGTAGAACGCCGTGTGACCGCCCCGATGCTGCACCCGCACCGGATGCTCGGTCGAGACCTGGTCGAGGTCATGCACGGTGAGCGGACGCTTGTCCTTCACCTTCGTGTCGTCGAAGAAATACCCCGTCACCCACGTGCCCGCGGGGAGCGAGCGCGCCTTGGCCCGCAGCTTTTCCACGATGCTGGCGATAGTGACGAACTCCACCTCGAACGGATTGCCGACGAGTACCTCATACAGGAGCGTCGTGCCTCCCGCGTGATTGTGGCAGTCCTGAAAGCCCGGGACGACCGTCATCTGCTTCGCGTCGTAGCGCTGCGTGCCCTCGCCGGCGAGCGCCAGCATGTCGGCGCTGCTCCCGACTGCGACGATCCGTGCCCCACGCACCGCGAAGGCGGCGGCGTTAGGCATGGTGGGGTCCATCGTGTACACCTTGGCATTGTGCACGACGAGGTCCGCATCGATGGACGGGGCGGCGCCGCGGGACGCACGCGGCGCGTCCCGCAGGCCGGCGGGCATGAGTGCGCCGGCGGCGGCGACGGCGGCCAGTCCCATGAAATCCCTGCGGCTGTGGCGATCTGACATGGCTTGGGCGGATGAGGGAAGGCAGCGACACGCAGGCGCGATGAACATGCAGCGGCCTGGAGCGCTTCGCCAGCGGCGCTGGGCGCGGGCCGCCCGTGCGCCTGCGTCGATGACGATCATGAGATATGCGCCGCGCAGGCACCCGGCCGGCACGTGTCCTAACGATGGCAATGACCGCTGGCCCCGCTTCGGGTTCGGCAACCCGGCCGCGTCCAGCGGGTAGGGCGAGGGATGCGCGACCGTGCCACCGTCCCGGCATTGGAACCCGTGGCTCATCACCCCGTGTTCGGGTAGACAACGACGCAGGTTGATGCCGTCAGCGCATGACTGCGCCCGGTCGGATATGGTCGCAGCTCCACTGCTCGTTAAACGTCGTAGGAGGAACGAATGCAGCCTTACAAGAATTTTCTCGTCATGATCGTGGTCGCTTCAGTGCTGATGTTCTGCCTGATGTACCTCAACACCTATCAGCTCGACCATGTCTGGTTCAGCCAGACCCGCCTGTTCATGACCTTCATCATGGCCGGCAGCATGGCGCTCGTGATGCTCTTCTTCATGCGCCACATGTACAAGGACAGGAACACCAACCTCGCCATCGTGATCGGCAGTGTCGCACTTATGGGTATGGGCTTGTGGCTGGTTCGCAGCCAGGCCACGGTGGGCGACGTCGCGTGGATGAAGGCGATGATTCCCCACCACTCCATCGCGAT
>JBDSVW010000159.1:0-7618 GCA_039927015.1 Gemmatimonadaceae bacterium
GCCAGGCAAGGTGGACGTCTACGATCTCGTGGCGATGGCGAAGGTGGCAACCGTCGATGTCGCGCAGCAGACCGGCGGCATTGCCTTCTGGAAGATGGAGCCCGCGCGGCGGTAGCCGGCAGCGCGACACGAGGTGCGCCGGAGTATCGCCGCACCTCGGCCCACCTCGCAAGCTCGCCGAACGAAACGAGGCATCACCCGGATCGGGCGATGCCTCGTTTTCTGCTGTTCGAGAACAGCGACGTCGTCAGAGAACCTTGCGGCCCTGCACGAGTCGGAGCACGAACATCACGAGGGCGATGACCAGCAGCAGGTGGATGAATCCGCCCATCACATACCCGCCCACGAGTCCCAGCGCCCACAGGACGATCAGGATGATTGCAATAGTGCCTAACATGAGGATACCTCGGAAGTTGTAGGCGAGGACGCCGCGTACGACGTCGTCAGACAGTCCTTCGCGGAGAACGAATCAGGCGGAGGATGAGAAGGAGGACGATGGCGCCGATGAAGGCCACGAAGATCGTTCCCGCGAGGCCGCCGAATGGCACGGCGACGCCCAGGCGGCTGAACAGCCAGCCGCCGATGAACGCCCCGACGATTCCCACCACGATGTCGCCAACGATGCCGTACCCGATGCCACCGACCGTGACGCTGGCCAGGATGCCCGCCACGAGTCCGACGATGAGCCAGGTGAGAATGTCCATGCAGAACCTCGGTGTGTGGGTGACCTAACCATCGCCGACCAGTCCGCCGCCTCGGCGAACGCCAGCGCGGTGTGCGTGCCCCGCGCGACGGCCCCTGCAAGAATGCCTTGCAGCGTACGGCTACAACTTCGGTCACATCACCGGACTCGACCATCGCTCCTGAGAGCGATTCTTGTGTATCCGAAAGGGAGGAGACGCCCAAACGGCCGAGGCGTCCGCCCAGTGAGGGGGGCGCCGGTTGAGTTCGTTGCCGAAAGCTCCGAGATCCACGTCCGCGACGGCAGAGGAGAGCGTTCACCCATTCGTCCGGGGCCGACAAAGTCGACTCTCGGGCACTGGATGGGCTCGCCGGAGGGCACGTGGCGGCCTCAAGGTATCAAAAAGATGCACGGCGACACCGTGACAAACGGTGCCGCCGCGCTCCAGAATACAGGTCGGACATGGGCCATCGAGGAGTTGAACCTCGGACCTCACGCTTATCAGGCGTGCGCTCTAACCACCTGAGCTAATGGCCCTCGTGCAGAGCAGGGGATTTTAGTCACTGCACCATGGCTTGGTCAACCGATGGCCGACGGGTAGGCGAGAGAATCTCTCCTGAGGAGCATTCTTTTCAATATCTGGATGGTTTTATTCCTGTACGGTAGCTACGACCGCCCCGTCTCCATAAAGTGTACAGGTAGGGTACGTTTCGTCAGCCGCCGGCGCGGCGCGGCACGACCTTCGCGGGACACGAGTCACGGATCGTCGCGTCCGACTGCTGCTTCCTCCTTTTCGCGCGTCCTTCAGACCCATTTCGTGATCGTTCTCGTTCTCGTCCCACTGCTGGTGACCATCGTTGCTGCGTTGGTGTTCGGGGTGTATCTGCCCCGTCGCCGCCGGTATGCGATGCGCCACGGCCCCATTCCACTGGCCGTGGCCGGCCGCCGCGAGAACGCGATCCTCCCCCCCCGTCCCGTCCGCGTGACGCCGGAACGTGCGGCCGCGGTGGCGGAACGCGAGACGACCCAGCCGACTCCGTCCGCTCCAGCCATGCCCGTTGAGGCGCGCGCCCAACAGGACGAGGCGATCGAGGAGCGCGGGCGCGTGCTGCGGCTGCAGGTCGCCGGCGATCGCCCGCACTTCGTGCGTGACGGGCGGGCGGACGACCAGCGGGACGAACGGACCGCCGTCACCCTCCGGCTGGAGCGTCCGCACGACGGGACGCTGCAGTTTCTGCCGGGACGCCTCGAGATCCTCGAAGGGCGCGATGCTGGCAAGGAGATCCGATTCGTCCAGACGCCAGGACCCGACGGATCGACCATCACCTTCGGCCGGAGCGAGGGAGCGTACTACCGGCACGTGCAACTCCACGAACCAACGGTGTCGCGCCTGCACGCGAAGCTCGTTTTGGACGGCCGCACGTGGTCGCTCGTGAATCTCTCCGAGACTAATCCGGTCGTCGTCAACGGCCTCCCCGTCGCTGGCGAAGGCTCCTCGGTCGTGCTTCGCGAGGGAGACCGGATCGAACTGGGCGAGGTGCTCTTCCGGTTTCGCGCGAAATAGGATCTGCTGCAGGCGCGCAACTCTCTGGCGCGCCTCCGCCACCTGCCCGTAACTTGGGACCCTACGAGGTGGCGTGCTCGTGAAACGTCGCGCTACGCGGCGTGTACTGATTCACAGCACAGTGCTCGTATGTGCAGATGCCACTTCGACCGTCGTCAGCGATCCCGCGCGACGCGGAACGACTGCTCCATCCCAAGGGGCCCCATCGGCATGCCGCGCGTCAGCCTTCTCAGCCTCTCCGTGATCGTGGTCTCGCTCCTGCTCGCCAGCAGCGCGATTCTGCTGTGGGTGTGGATCGTGCGACGGCGGCGGGATGAGGCGTTGCGTTCGCATGGAAAGCCGGCGCTCATCATGCCGACCACGAGTTCCCCGGACGTGCCTCGCGCCCCGCTCGTGCGCGACGCCCAGCCGCAGCGCCGCTCCCCCATTACCGCGCTGGCCGTGGCGGAGCGACTGACCCCCGCGGATTACGAGGTCGCCGCCGGATCTCCCGTCGATTCGCTCGCGACCATGACTACGGGCGAGACCGTGGTGGGAGATGCCGTGTCGGAGGTGATCCAGGGCCACTCGCTGCGCTTTCATCGGCCGTCGGATCGCTCGCTGCACTTCCTCCCCGGCATGCTGCAAGTCATCGAGGGCGCCGACGCGGGGCTCGAGCTCCGCTTTGTGCGCCTCTCGGCCACGGAGGAGCCGGTGGTGACGTTTGGACGGAGCGAAGGCCCGCCATACCGGCACGTGCAACTGCTCGAGCCCACCGTAAGCCGCATGCACGCCCGGCTCGTCTTCGAGGACGAGGCGTGGCACCTCACGAGTCTCTCACGCACGAATCCGGTGCTCGTCAATCGCACCGCCCTCGTGAACGAAGAGGCGATGCGCCTCGGAGATGGCGACCGCATCGAGATGGGCGCCCTCGCCTTCCGGTACCACTCACGATGACGGCCACGCCTCGCAGTCGCGCCCTGCGCGCGGTGCCCGGACGTGCGCCGCGTGCCCGGCCGGGGCGCGCGACATGACCGAGGGCGCGCTGCACGAAAGCAGCGGAGCTGGCGGCGGCGGCTGGCCCCATGAACTCGATGAGGAGTACGAGTGCCTGGGTGAGCTCGGACGGGGCGGAATGGCGGTGGTCTACCGGGCGCGCGAGCGAGCGCTGGGGCGCGACGTGGCCATCAAGGTCGTGCGCCCCCGTTTTCACACGGACCAGGAGTCGGTGGCCCGCCTGGCGCGCGAGGCGCGCACCGTGGCCCAGCTGGAGCATCCCAACATCGTCTCGCTGCATGCCGTGAAGCGGCTGGACAACGGACTGGCGCTGGTCATGCAGCTGGTGCCGGGCACCACGCTCAAGACCGCGCTCGCTCGTGGCCCGATGGCGCCAACCGAGGCGGAGCACGTGCTGCGCGATATCGCACGGGCCCTGTCGTACGCGCACCGCTGCGGCGTGGTGCACCGCGACGTGAAACCGGAGAACATCTTCCTCGACGAAATCACCGGTCGCGCGCTACTCTCCGACTTCGGGGTGGCCCGCTCCATCGAGGAGAACACGGAGCTTACCGCCACCGGTACGGCCATCGGCACGCCCACGTACATGTCGCCCGAGCAGATCGACGGCGGGCACCTTGACGGCCGCAGCGACCTCTATGCGTTAGGCATGGTGGGATGGGAGATGCTCAGCGGACAGCGACCGTGGGCCGGCGAGAGCCTGTACAGCGTCATCTACCGGCAGAAGCACGATCCGCTGCCGCCCCTGGACCAGATACGCTCGGACATCCCGCCCAAGCTGCAGTACCTCATCGAGGGACTGATGCACAAGAATCCGGACCGGCGCTGGTCGAGCTCGGCCCGGTTCCTGACGTTCCTCACCAACAACGACGCTGTGCCGGGACTGAAGGAGTGGCAGGCGGCCGTGAAGAAACGGCGCAAGAACGGAGGAATCCGCTCCGTGACGGCGTCGCGCGCTCCCGCCATGTCGCCTCCCGCCAATCCCGCGCTCTCCACCGTGCGGTTCCGCCGGGGCGACACGCCGCACGGCACCGAGGTGGGAGGATCGCCAGACGAGCTCCAGGCGATCGCGATCGATAACACCGACGAGACGCAGCGGCTGACCTCCGGTTCCTGGGGCATGACCGATTTCGCCCCGCCGGACGAGCCGCCCGTCGTCGCGCCCGCGCGCCGTTTCGCCTGGCCGATCGGCACCGCCGTCGTGCTGGCGGCGGTGGTGGTGCTGGCGTTCATGTTTCGCCCACGCCCGCCGCAGCCGGCGACGTTCTCCGATTCCACGCGCCTCGCCGATGCCGCTGGCGTCGAGGTGCCGGTACGCGCACCGGGCGATTCGATGTTCCTCGGTGTGGCGCCACTCGACACGCTCTCCATGGCCTCGTCGGGCGCCCTGGGCCTCGCCGACAGCAGCGACCTGCGCGGAGCCGTCACCAACGTCGATTCGCTGCGCGCCTTGGCGGCCAACGAGCTCGCCGACCGGCGGCCCGCGGCGGCCACCCGATTCCCTCCGTCGCCCGGGGCCACGCTCGGCGTTCGCCCCGCCCCGCCGGCGCCGGGCGGCGAGAGTGCAACGGTCGCCGCGCGAGCGGCCGCTGCGCGTGACTCCGTCGCCCGCGCCGGCAGCACCCCCTCCGTCACGGTGAGCTTCTCGGCGGACCGCGGAAATATTGCGGCTGGCGGGAGGCATTCCTGCATGCTGGACGACGGCGGTAAGGTGGCGTGCTGGGGCAACAACGAGCGCGGTCAGCTGGGCGACGGCACCTTCGAACCGCGCGCGGCGCCCGGCAACATCGTCGGGGAGTTCTCCCTCGTCACGCTCTCGGCGGGGGTGTGGCACTCCTGCGGCGTCTCGCGCGAGGGCGACGCCTTCTGCTGGGGGAGCAACGATGCCGGCCAGCTCGGCGACGGCACCACCTCGCTGCGATCGGCCCCCGTGCGAGTGAGCGGCAACGTCTCCTTCCGGTTTGTGCGCGCCGGCTCGTCGCATTCGTGCGCCCTGTCGCGAGGCGGCAGTGTCTTCTGTTGGGGCAGCAACGCGCTCGGGCAGCTGGGTGACGGGTCGCGCACCACCCGCACGACCCCCGTGCTCGTTTCGTTAGGTATGGGCGCCGGCGCCGTCACCGTCGGCCGCAGTCACTCCTGCGCGCTCACCCTCGATGGCGCCGCGTGGTGCTGGGGACAGAACGACGGCGGGCAGCTGGGAGACGGGTCCACCAACGCACGCATCGCACCCGCGGCCGTGGCCACCGACCAGCGCTTCGTGTCCATCTCGGCCGGCAACGCCCATACCTGCGCCGTCTCCACCACCGGCACGGTCTGGTGCTGGGGCCGCAACAACTACGGCCAGCTCGGCGTGTCGTCGGGCGAGGTGGTCGCGTCGCCGCAGGCGGTGGAATCCAGTGTGTCCTTCGCCACCGTCACCGCGGGGCAGGTGCACACCTGCGCGCGCACGCGCGACGGCCGGGCCTACTGCTGGGGACGCAACAGCTACGGTCAACTGGGAGACGGCACCACGACGGACAGAACGCGTCCCGTGTCCGTGCGCGGCGGCGCGAGCTTCTCCTCCCTGAATGCCAGCGGTGCGCACACCTGCGGCATCACCGCCGGCGGCGAGGGATTCTGCTGGGGCTACAACATCGACGGGCAACTGGGTGCCGGGGACCGTGAGAACTACAGCGCGCCCGCCCGTGTCACCGGGGTGAGCCGTTAGGCACTGCATGACGACAAGGCGCCCTCGCTTGATCGACATCCTGACACGTCCGCTCCACCTGCGGCGCCGGCTCACCTTGCGGCGGGCGTTGCTTGCGACTGCCTACTCGCTCCTCGTTGTCTCCTGCGACAGCCCGCTGGGTCCCGACGGCGGCAGCGTGGGGCGCATCGAGGTGACCCCGAGCACCCTCTCCCTGGCCGTCGGCGACGCCCGTTCGCTCTCGGCGCGAGTGCTGGACGACGCGGGCAATCCGCTGGCTGACCGACGGGTGTTCTGGGCGGCGCAGGATCCGCAGATCGCCACGGTCACCCAGTCGGGCATCGTCACCGGCATTGCGCCGGGCAACGCACAGATTGGCGTGAGTTCGGGCGGCAAGTCGACGGTCGTTCCCGTCATCGTCTCCTCGCGTCCCGTTTCGCTGGTCCGCGTCACGCCAAGCGCCGCCAACGTGCAGGCCGGGGCCACCGTCACGCTCACCGCGCAGGCCCTCGATGCCGCGGGAGCGACCGTCGCGGGACGCGTGGTCATCTGGACGACCAGCAACCCGGCCATCGCCACCGTGACGTCCACCGGAGTCGTGACCGGCGTGTCCGCAGGCAACGCGACGATTTCCGCCACGGTGGACGACGTGGTGGGCAGCGGGCTCGTGACGGTGCAGCCGGTGCCGGTACAGGCCATCGCCCTCACGCCCTCCTCGGGCGCGCTCATCGTCGGCCGGCAGCTGCAACTCATCGCCACCCTCACGGACGCCGTGGGCAATGCGATACCCGGCCGCATCACGACGTGGAGTTCCAGCTCCCCGGCCATCGCGTCGGTGTCTTCCACCGGCCTGGTGACCGCCCTGGCACGGGGCAACGCCGTGATCACCGCGTCCGCCGAGGGCAAGAGCGCCACCGCCAGCATCACCGTCTCGCTCGTGCCGGTGGACAGCGTCTCCGTCACGCCCCGGACCTCCACTCTCGCGGCGGGGCAGACCGTGCAGTTGACCGCGCGCCTGGTGGACGCCACCGGCACCGTTCTCACCGGCCGCAGCGTGACGTGGACGAGTGACCAGCCCTCCATCGCGACGGTGTCCTCGAGTGGCCTCGTGGCCGCGCTCACCACCGGTCAGGCGCGCATCACCGCCACCTCGGAAGGGGCGAGCGGCACGGCCACCGTCACCGTCACGCCCGTCGCGGTGGCCTCGCTTTCGCTCACGCCCAGTTCCGCCACCATGCTGGTGGGCAAGACCCAGCAATTCACCGCCGTCGCGCGCGACGCGCAGGGCGCCGCCCTGCCGGGGCGCGTCATCACGTGGATCTCCGGCGCCCCCTCCGTCGCCACGGTCACGCAGACGGGCCTCGTGACCGCCGTCGGCGTCGGCTCCGCGCTGATCTTCGCCGCGTCCGAAGGAATTTCCGCGAGCGTCACCGTCACCGTCAGCACCATCGGCGTGGCGCTGGTGCGGGTGCAGCCCGCGACCGGATCCATCACGCAAGGCGAGCAATTGCAGCTCACGGCGACGGCCGTCGATGGCAACGGCGCCAACATCCCGGGCAAGGTCGCCACCTGGACGTCCAGCAACGACGCCGTCATGACCGTGTCCTCGGCGGGACGGGTAACGGGCGTCGCGCCGGGGCAGGTTACCATCACCGCCACGATTGAAGGCGTACAGGGCACGGCCATCCTC
>JBDSVW010000160.1:0-12003 GCA_039927015.1 Gemmatimonadaceae bacterium
CTGGCAGGAAGCCGTGCGGGGGGGTCAGGTCCTGCTTCATGCGGCAACCTCGGATAGGGACGGGGGATCGAGACGGGGGATCGGGACGGGGGATCGGGACAAAAGGCACAATCGGTTTCGTTTGGGCAAGAGTACCGCGCGAGAGGCAACTGTGGAATCGACTTTCCGGCGCGCCGGGCGCATGTTGCATGATGCCTTGCAACCCCATGCGATCGATGGATGCCTGGAAAGCGTTTGTGACGAGGACGTGGCGCGCGCTTACGCGAAGCACCAGGACGGCCGTGATCGCGCTGAGTACGGCGAGCGCTATGGTCGCCGTACCGCTTCTCGCCCAGCAGCCCGCGTCGCCGCCCGCACCCACTGGTGCGATAATCGGATATGTTGTCGACGACTCCACGCGGCAGCCGCTGGCGATGGTGGAGGTGTACATCCCCTCCGCCGCGAAATTCGCGCGCACCGATTCCACCGGGCGTTTTTTCTTCGGCGATCTCGAGCGCGGCAGCTATGACGTGCGCGCGCGGCGGCTGGGATACGAACCGCTCAGCCGATCGCTCGCGCTCAATCCGGCTGACACGGTGGAGCACGAGCTGGGGATGATCGCGGCCCCGCAGGTCATCTCGCAGGTGCAAGTCCGCATCGACAGCGACCCGAAGGTCGAAGAGGTCGAGCGGAAGAAGAAGGGCGGCATGGGGCGCTACCTCTCCCGGGAGGACCTCGCGCCATACGATGATCGCTTGATGTTCGACGTCCTGAGCCGCATGCCCGGCATGCGACTCGTGCGCGGCAACCGTGGCGACTACGTGTGGGTGGCGTCTACGCGCGGTGGCGGCGGCGCGGGCACCACGTCGCTGTCGTCCGAAGACCAGCGCAATGGCGCCGATCCGCGGGCGTGCTATGCGGCTGTGTATGTCGACCGCGGCGCTGTCTATCAGGGGCGCTACGGGGACTACCTCTTCAACATCAACCGCGTGCCCCCGTCGGCCGTGGAATCCATTGAATGGTACGCCAGCTCGCTCGAGCTGCCCGCCGAGTACAACACGTTCGGGCCCACCTGCGGCGCGCTCGTGTTCACCTTGCGATAGGAGCAGAGGGAGAAACGTCATGCCGATCGACCAGCGCATCAACTATCTCGAACTGCCGGCGCGCGACCTGGATGCCGCCGAGGCGTTCTACAAGGGGGCGTTCGGTTGGACGTTCACCCCCTACGGGCCCGAGTATCGTGCATTCAACGACGGGACGACGGACGGCGGCTTCTACAAGGCGGACGCCTCGTCCCGCACGGACAACGGCGCCGCGCTCATCGTACTGTACGCGGACAACCTGGAGGGAACGCGCGACACCGTCGTGCGCAGCGGCGGCACGATCGTGAAGGACATCTTTCCCTTTCCCGGCGGGCGCCGTTTTCACTTCGCCGATCCGAACGGCAACGAACTCGCCGTCTGGGGCAACGCGTAAGACTACTTGAGCGTGGGCATGGTGAATTCGCTGCCGGCGCGGATGCCGGTCGGCCAGCGCGACGTGACGGTCTTCACCTTCGTATAGAAGCGCACGCCGTCCATGCCGTGCTGGTTCTGGTCGCCGAAGGCGGAAGCCTTCCACCCGCCGAACGAGTAGAACGCCATGGGCACGGGAATGGGCACGTTTACTCCCACCATGCCCACCTGCACCCGCTGCACGAACTCGCGCGCCGCGTCGCCATCGCGCGTGTAGATCGAGACGCCGTTGCCGAACTCGTGGCGGTCCGCCAGCGCCAGCGCCTCGTCGAACGACTCGGCGCGCACGACTGCGAGTACGGGACCGAATATCTCTTCCTTGTAGATGCGCATGTCAGACGTGACATGGTCGAACAGGCAGCCGCCGAGGAAGAAGCCAGCGTCGTGTCCCGCCACCTGCAACCCGCGGCCATCCACCACCAGCGATGCGCCCTCGGCGAGTCCCACTTCCACATACTCCCGCACCTTCTCGCGATGCTCGTGCGTGACGAGCGGCCCCATGTCCATGCCGTCGTCCAGTGACGGGCCGATCGACAGCGCGCGCACGCGGACGGCGAGCCGCTCAACGAGCGCGTCCGCTGTCGCCTGGCCCACCGGCACGGCGACGGAGATCGCCATGCAGCGCTCCCCCGCCGAGCCGTAGGCGGCGCCCATGAGCGCGTCAACCGCCTGGTCCAGGTCCGCATCGGGCAGCACGACGAGGTGATTCTTCGCGCCACCCATCGCCTGCACCCGCTTGCCGTGCGCGGCGGCGGTGGCGTAGATGGTGCGCGCGATGGGGGTGGACCCCACGAAGCTCACCGCCTGCACGT
This sequence comes from Gemmatimonadaceae bacterium, assembly GCA_039927015.1. Classification (GTDB taxonomy): domain Bacteria; phylum Gemmatimonadota; class Gemmatimonadetes; order Gemmatimonadales; family Gemmatimonadaceae; genus SCN-70-22. The sequence continues at coordinate 2,306 of JBDSVW010000160.1, forward strand.
CGGGATGCGTGATGAGCGAGTGCACCGCGTCGCGATCGCCGTGCAGCACGTTCAACACCCCCGCCGGCGCTCCCGCCTCCAGCAGCAGCTCCGCCAGCCGCACGGGCGCGGAGGGATCCTTCTCCGACGGCTTGAGGATGAAGCAGTTGCCGCAGGCGATGGCCGGCGCGAGCATCCACAGCGGCACCATCACCGGGAAGTTGAATGGCGTGATGCCTACGCACACGCCTAACGGCTGCCGCAGGGAGTAGGAATCGATGCCCGTCGCGACGGAGTCGGAGAACTCTCCCTTGATAAGGTGGGGAATGCCGCAGCAGAACTCGACGACCTCGAGGCCGCGCTGCACCTCGCCCCGCGCGTCGAGAAACACCTTGCCGTGCTCGCGGGCGATGAGCCGGGCGAGTGCATCCATGTCCCGCTCGATCAGCTCCTTCAAGCGGAACATTACGCGGGCGCGGCGCAGGGGTGACCAGCGTCCCCACTCCGCGAAGGCACGCTGCGCGTCAGCCACGGCGGCGTCACAGTCGGCTGGCGAGGCAAGTGGCACGGCGGCGGTCTGCTGCCCGGTGGAGGGATCGGAGACCTCGCCCCATCGCTCTACGTCGGGCAAGTGTCGCACGCCACCGATGAAGTGGTGCACGAAGGGCAGCGTGAGATCGTCGTCTTCGGCAGGCGCCGGCGCGTGTGGGGGAAGCGTGGAGGTCATGGCATCTCGGATGGGAACCTGAAGGCGCTGCTGCGCTCGTCAGGCATGATCAGGAATTCCGCAGCACGTCGGCTGCCACGGTCATGGCGCGTTGCATCTCGTCCAACGTGCCGATGGAGATGCGTGTGTATGTGCTGAGCGGCGGGAAGGCCCGTCCGATCGCGACGCCACGCGCGCGCATCGCGACCTGGAAAGCCTTCGGATCCCGCTGGATGTCGGCCATGAAGAAGTTGGTCTGCGACGGCACCACCCGGTATCCCAGCGACCGCATGGCGTCCATGGCGAAGGTGCGCGCCTCGAGGTTCAGGGCCACCTGCCGCCGCACGTGCGCCGAGAGGCCGAGCGAGGTGATTGCGGCGGCGCCCGCGAGCACGCTGATACCGCTCTCGAGCCGGAAGGGCAGCAGGCGGCTGATGGTCTCGGGATGCGCGATGGCATAGCCCGCGCGCAGCCCCGCCATGCCGTGCACCTTGGAAAAGGTGCGGCTCACCAGCACGCGCGGGCTGGCAAGCGCCAGCGGAATCGCGGTGCGGTAGGCCGGCGCGTCGGCGAACTCGAAGTACGCCTCGTCGATCAGCGTGTACGCGTCGGGTGCGCGCGATTGCACGTCACGCACGAAGCGCGAGACGGTGTCCAGCCCGTGCAGCGTTCCCGTGGGATTGTTGGGGTTGCACAGGAAGACGAGTCCGGCGCCTGACGACTGCTCGAGCATCGCGTCCAGGTCCAGGCGCAGCGACGCGTCCACGGGAATCGCGCGAATGGGGGTCCCCATGCGCTGCGCCGTCCTGGTCGGAACCTCGAAGGTGGGAGCGGCCGTCACGAGCGGTCGCGTGGGGGAGGTAAACGCCTCGGTGGCGATCTTCAGGATCTCGGTGGAGCCGCAACCCAGCAGCACCGACTCCACGCCCACGCCGTGGTGTGCCGCGATCGCCGCCCGCAACGATTCCTCGGCGGCGTCGGGATACCGGCCGGTGAGGTCAAACGTCTGCTGCAGAGCAGACAGCGCCGCGGGGGCGGGGCCGCGCGGATTCTCGTTGGAGTCGAGCCGAATGAGGTCGCCCGGGCCTCGCCAGAGATGGCTCGCGCGGGCGGGCGTCCCGCCGAGACGCGATTCGCTTCCACGGGCCGTGATCCACGGCAAGGACGACGCGGCACCGGCAGCACCAACCACGGAGAGGAACTCGCGACGCGAAACACTCATGTCATGCTCCTTTGCAGTGGCCCGAACATACAACCGCCGCGCCGGTTGCGCCGCGCGGCAGGCCCGTATCGTGCGACCGGAAAGCGCGACCGACTATGGTGGGCGAACATAAACCGAAGCTGAGCGTCGCCTGCGCCGCGGCGGTGGCCCGGTCGGTAGTCGCGCAAGTGCCTGCTAGGCAATGTTTTACGAATTGCGTTCACGGTTTGATTTCGGTCTATCGTCCGGCTAGCTTTCCGGGCGGTTCCCCCTCGACAATTTGCACCCGAACTCGGCCTCATGACCGCTCCCAATCAGCGCGAGAGAATTCTTCCTCGGCTCATCGACGAAGAGATTCGAGAGTCGTTCATCAACTACTCGATGAGCGTCATCGTATCGCGCGCCCTGCCCGATGTGCGCGACGGCCTCAAGCCGGTGCACCGGCGCGTGCTCTTCGCCATGTTCGACGGCCTCGGCCTGGTACCGGGGCGGCCGCACAAGAAATCCGCCACCGTGGTCGGAGAAGTGTTAGGCAAGTACCACCCGCACGGCGACTCGTCGGTGTACGACGCGCTCGTGCGCATGGTGCAGGAGTTCTCGCTCCGCTATCCGCTGGTGGATGGACAGGGAAACTTCGGATCCATCGAGGGAGACTCGGCCGCCGCCTATCGATACACCGAGGCGCGCCTGACGCAGATCGCGATGGAGATGCTGAGCGACATCGACAAGAACACCGTCGACTTCGCTCCCAACTTCGACGATCGCCTGCAGGAACCGAAGGTGCTGCCGGCATCGTTCCCGAACCTGCTCGTGAATGGTTCATCCGGCATCGCGGTGGGCATGGCGACCAATATCCCGCCCCACAATCTGCGCGAGATCATCGCCGCCACCATCGCGCTGATCGACAATCCGGAACTCGACCCCGCCGAGCTCCGCAAGCATGTGAAGGGTCCCGACTTCCCGACGGGCGGCTTTATCTACGGGCGCGCCGGCATCAAGGATTACCAGGAGACCGGGCGCGGCAAGATCGTGATGCGCGCGCGGGCGATGATCGAGGAGAAGGAGTCCACCGGCCGCTCCCAGATCGTGATCACCGAAGTGCCGTACCAGGTGAACCCGATCAACATCGTCAAGACGATCGTCGAGAACGTGAAGGAGAAGAAGCTCGAGGGCATCTCGGACCTGCGCAACGAGTCCGACAAGGACGGCATGCGCATCGTGGTGGAGCTGAAGCGGGACGCCATTCCGCGCGTGGTGCTGAACCAGCTCTACAAGCAGACGCAGATGCAGTCGTCGTTCGGTGTCATCATGCTGGCGCTGGTGCCGGACCCGAACACGCGACAGCTGGTGCCGAAGGTGATGCCGCTGAAGGAGGTGCTCGGCCACTACGTCGAGCACCGCCACGAGGTCATCGTGCGGCGCGCGCAGTTCGAGCTGGACAAGGCGCTTGAACGCGAGCACATCCTCGAGGGGCTCAAGATCGCCGTCGACAACATCGACGAGGTGATCAAGATCATCCGGGGCGCCGAGGACACGCAGCAGGCCAGCAGCCAGCTGCAAAGCCGCTTCAAGCTCTCCGAGCGGCAGTCCGAGGCCATCCTCAACATGCGCCTTGCCAAGCTCACCGGTCTCGAGATCGAGAAGCTGGAGGAGGAGCTGACCGAAGTGCAGGCGTTCATCGGCGAGCTGCGCACGCTGCTGGGATCGAAGGAGAAGCGCATGCAGGTGCTGAAGGACGAGCTCGTGGCGATCGCGGAGAAGTACGGCGACAAGCGGCGCACCGAGATCACCAGCGACGATGGGGAGTTCACCATCGAGGACCTGATCGCCGAGGAGGACATGGTCGTGACCGTGTCACACTCCGGGTACATCAAGCGCACCTCGATCTCGACCTATCGCAAGCAGCGCCGCGGCGGGATGGGCTCGTCGGGCGCCGACCTGCGCGAAGGCGACTTCATCGAGAGCCTCTACGTGGGCTCGACCCACGACTACATCCTCATCTTCACCGACGATGGGCGGTGCTTCTGGCTCAAGGTGTACGAGATCCCGCAGGCGGGGCGTGCGACCAAGGGCAAGCCGATCGTCAACCTGATCAACGTCACGCCCGACACCAAGATCCGTTCGATGGTGTTCGTGCGCGACTTCCCCAAGGATCAATACCTCCTGTTCTGCACCCGCAACGGCACGGTGAAGAAGTCCGCGCTCAGCGAGTACTCCAATCCGCGTTCCACCGGCATCAAGGCGGTGAAGATCGAGGATGGCGACGAGCTGATCGACGTGCAGATCACGCATGGCACCAACGACATCGTGCTGGCCACGCGGCATGGCCTCTCCGTGCGATTCCACGAGAGCGACGTGCGCGAGATGGGCCGCGACACGACAGGCGTGAAGGGCGTGTCCCTGCGTCCGGGTGACCAGGTGGTGGGCATGGTGGTGGTGAAGCGCGAGGCGACGCTGATGGTCGTGACGGAGAACGGCCTCGGCAAGTGCTCGCACATCGACGAATACCGGGTGCAGAAGCGGGGCGGGAAGGGGATCCTGACCCTCAATCGCACGTCGAAGACCGGTGATGTGGTGGCGCTGATGGAGGTGCTGGCCGAGGACGAGATCATGATCATCACGCGTGAGGGCATGGTCATTCGCTCCCCCGTGTCGCAGGTGCGCGTGGCTGGGCGCAACACGCAGGGCGTGAAGCTGGTGAATCTCGACGCGAAGGATCTCGTGACCGCCGTGGCCCGGGTTGTGCCTGACGACAAGGACGGAGTGGAAGACGTTGACGACGACGGCGACGCGCCGGAGTCGCCCGAGGCTCCCGAGGCTCCCGAGGCTCCCGAGCTTGAGCTGGAGAGCGAGAGCGAGTAGCGCTTTCGCCGGTCTCCGGCGCCGTGACTGGATCACGACGGGCCGTCCTGCGGGGCGGTCCGTCGGCGTGTGTGCGATGCGGACGGCGAGCGTGAACCCCGGTGGCGAGCGTGAACACTGGTGGCGAGCGTGAACGCCGGTGGCGAGCGTCAGGCGCAAGCGACGGCAGGCGCGACGGCGTGTGTGAAAGGGGGTTTGCGGAGGGGGGTGGGAAGGGGTGCGTGTAGGCAGGCGCGAACGCGTGAGCAACGGCAGGGCGCGATCGGCGCGGCGCGCCGCAGGCCTCGCGTCGCCTCCCCTGGAAGCGCGACACGACTCGTCCCGCTGGCGGCGCGGCCCACATGCCTTAGTACTCGACTCGTCCCCGAAATTCGTGCGTGACCGCTTGCGGCGGCCGAATGCGGCGCGTATGCTCGAAAGCGTCCCGCCGTTTTGTATACAAAATGGTATTCCTCATGGGCGGAGTCGGTGGTGTCCCCCACGCTGCCGCGGCTGCCCCATGCCTCTCCCCCATCCCCGGAGGCACCATGCATCGAATCCCCGTTCGACGGCTTCTACTGGCCCTGGCCGGTGTCGCTGCAAGCGCGGGCTGGCTCGCCGCCCAGCAGGGCCCATCCCGCATCATTGGCCGAATCACCGATAGTGAAGGCGGCGCCCCGGTGGAGGGGGCGCAGGTGCGAATCGACGGCACCACCGCAGGAGCCGTGACCCTTGCCGACGGCCGATATGTCATCGCCCGCGTGCAGCCGGGCCAGTATCAGTTGCGCGTCATCCGGCTTGGCTATCTCTCCAGCACGCAGCAGGTCACCCTGCGCCCCGGAGAATCGGTCACCGCCGACTTCACCCTCTCGCGCACGGCCTACCAGATCGAGGGCGTGGTGACCACCGCCACCGGGCAGCAGCTCACGCGCGAGCTGGGCAACGCCATTGCGAAGGTGGATGTGGCCGGCCTGACGCCGACCCAGCCCATCACGAGCATGCAGGATGTGCTGAACGGGCGCACCGCGGGCGTGACGCTCATCTCGTCGAATGGCACCGTGGGCGGCGGTTCGCGCGTGCGCATCCGCGGTCTCTCGTCGGCCTCGCTGTCGAATGATCCGCTGGTGATCGTGGACGGGATCCGCATGGAGCAGGGCAGCCCCAACATCTCCGGCAGCTTCGGCGACACCTACGTGGGTGGCGGGCGCCCGAATTTCCTCAACAACCTGAATCCCGAGGAAATCGAGAGCATGGAGATCATCAAGGGTCCGTCAGCCGCAACACTCTACGGCACCCAGTCCGCCAACGGCGTGATCGTGATCACCACCAAGAAGGGGCGGCAGGGGGCGGCCAAGTGGAACGTGTTTGCGGCTGGCGGCTTCTCGCAGAACCCGTTCACGTATTCGGGACAGTACTACAACAAGGGCGTCGACAAGGCCGGAAAGACCGTCGATTGCATTTCGTGGAAGGAAGTGCAGGGGCTGTGCACCGTGCAGCAGCGCTACCAGCGGAACCTGCTGGCCGACAAGGAGACCACTCCCTTCGGCACGGGACTCCGGCAGAACTATGGCGCGCAGGTCTCGGGAGGCAACGAATTCCTCCGCTACTTCATCTCCGGCACGTGGGAAGACGAGACCGGCGTGCTCAAGATGCCGGACAGCGAACTGGACTCGCTGCTGCGGGAGCGCGGGACCTCGAGCATCCCGCGCAACCAGCGGACGCCCAATCGCCAGACCAAGTCCGGGCTGCGCGGCAACTTCGGCGTCCCCCTCGGCACCAACGGCGACCTTACCATCTCGTCGGGCTTCGTCTCCTCGTTCACGCTGCTGCCGCAGACCGGGGACAACCTGAACGGCGTCATCGGCACCGGGTTGTTTGGTACCGCCAACCCGGCCGCCACGAGCGCGTGGGGCTTCGCCTCGCCGCGCACCGGACTGGCCAAGGAAGTCACGCGCGGCGCGCGGCAGTTCATCAACAGCGCGACCGCCCAGTACCGTCCGCGCAGTTGGCTCACGACGCGCGCCACGGTCGGCCTGGACTTCCTCGTCTGGCAGGATGCGGCCCGCATCCGGAGCGGCGAGGGCTGCCGCTTCTGCGGCATCGACTGGCAGGGGTTGCGATCGATCAACAAGTACAACAACGAGCGCTATTCCGTCGACTTCGGAACGACTGCCACGCGGCGATTCCTCACGAGCTTCGACTCCAAGACGTCGGTCGGACTGCAGTGGAATCGCGACGGCCGCGCGGTCACGTTCAACAGCGCCAAGATCCTGCCGCCCGGGGGCTCCACGATCGACGCCGGTGCGCAGAAGTCCTCCAGCGAGCAGACCAACCAGTTCGTGACCTTCGGCGTGTACGCCGAGCAGCAGGTGGGATGGCGCGACCGGTTGTATGTCACCGGCGCGGTGCGGCGCGACCAGAACAGCGCTTTCGGTGAGAACTTCGGCGCCGCCGTCTATCCCAAGGGCACGCTCTCCTGGGTCGTCGTGGACGACAACGCCGCGAAGTGGGTGAACAACTTCCGGCCCCGCGTGGCGTGGGGCGAGTCGGGCCAGCAGCCGGACGCGAACGCGTCCATCACCTACCTCAACCCCGTCACGGCGACGCTGCTCGGACAGGACGTGCCAGCGGTGAGTTTCGGCGCCTTCGGCAATTCGGGCCTCAAGCCGGAGCGCTCGCGCGAGATCGAGGGAGGCTTCGACTTCAGCACGCTGCGCAACCGCGTGACGCTGCAGATCACCTACTACGACAAGAAGACCACCGACGCCATCGTGCGCCGAAACCTTGCGCCCTCCCAGACCGCGGGCGCGTCGATCTTCGATAACGTGGGCACCGTCACGAACAAGGGACTCGAGGTCTCCCTCAACTCGAGAATCCTGGACTACCGCAACCTGCGGTACGACGCCCAGGTCGAGGCGTCGTGGAACAAGAACCGGCTCGAGTCCCTCGCCAACGGTGTGAAGCCGTTCGGCGGGTTCGGCTATCAGAACGCCCCGGGCCAGCCTCTCTTCGCACCCTACTGGCCGGCCATGAAGTCGTACGAGGACAAGAACAAGAACGGCGTCATCGAGCCCGGCGAAGTGACGGCCACCTCCGGCTCCGTCTTCGGCGGGAACTCGGTGCCCACGCGCACGATCACGCTCAACAACTCGGTGGGCCTGTGGCGCGACCGGATCCGGCTCAACGGCCTGTTCGACTACCGGGGCGGCAACGTGATGCATCAGATCAGCGACGGGTTCGCCTGCGCGCTGGGGCCGAACAACTGCCGGGCCATTCACGATCCCACCGCGCCGCTGCGCGACCAGGCGCGCGCCATCATCGCGGGCACGGCGTTAGGTGCATACTGGGAGAAGGGAGACTTCGTGCGACTGCGGGAGGTGTCGGCGACGTACGAGCTGCCGCGATTCATGTCAGGCGCCATGCGCGCGCGCACGGCCACCCTCGTGGCCAGCGGGCGCAATCTCTGGATCTGGACAAAGGAATTCTCGGGCGCCGACCCGGAAAGCCAAACGCAGGGGCAGGACGCGACGCCTTACAGCTTCGTGCAGCAGGCCCAGCCTCGGCAGTTCCTCTTTCGCGTGAACCTGAGCTACTGATGCGATCCACTACCCAGACGACTCACCCGGAGTCTCCCATGACGATTCCCGCAAACGGAATGTCCTCGCGACGGGATCGCTTCGTGCGCCGCACCGTGGCCGCGACGTTTCTCCTGCTCGTGGCCGCATGCAGCACGGATAAGATCCTCAAGGTCGAGCGCCCCGACATCATCGATCCGAATGCGCTTGGCAACACGAATGGCGCCAACGCCCTGTACGCCGGCGTGATCGGCGACATGTCCCAGATGTACGATGCGCGTCTTGGCCTCAATGCCTCGTCGGGACTCATGACCGACGAATTGCGCTTCGGCGCCACGCCCCCGGAAGTGCGGCAGATGGACCAGCGCGCGGCCCCCGAGTCGAACACGCTGCTGGCCACCGTCTATCGCAACGTGCAGCAGTTACGGGGCCAGGCCGATCGCGGGGCGGCGGCGCTCAAGGCGCTCAAGGCCACCGATCCACGCGTGGGCGAAATGCAGGCGATCTCGGGGTTGGCGCACGTGCTGCTGGCGGAGCACTTCTGCTCCGGCGTGCCCCTCTCCACCCCCGGTGTGGATGGTGATCCGTTGACCACGACCGCCGTGCTGCAGGCGGGGCTCGCGAAGCTCACGGAAGCGGCCACGTCCACCGACCAGCGCACACAACGGCTGGCGGCCGTCGTGCGCGGGCGCGCACTGGTAGACCTCGGGCAGTTCGACGCCGCCGCGACCGCTGTCGCGTCGGTGCCGACCAGCTTCGAATACACCACCTTCCACAGCGTGGCCACGGACTACCAGAAGAACGGCTACTCGGACTACATGTTCAACTTCGACGGCATCCTCGTGTCCGACCGCGAGGGTACGAACGGCCTGAACTTCGCCACGGCGGGCGATTCCCGCGTGCCGATCGAGGGTACGGGGGGACCGTCGCGGTTTGACGGCACCACCCCACGCTATTACCTCTCCAGCCGCAACAGCCTTTCGTCGCCGGCGATGGTCGCCAGCGGCGTGGAGGCACGCCTCATCGAGGCGGAGGCGGCGCTGCGTTCCGGGAATACGGGCACCTGGCTGACGAAGCTGAACGAGGCCCGCGCCAAGTTCGGCCTCGTGCCCCTCGCGGATCCGGGAAGCCAGACCGCGCGTGTGGACCTGATGTTCCGCGAGCGTGCCTTCGCGCTGTTCGGGACATCGCACCGACTGGGAGATCTGCGTCGCCTGGTGCGCCAGTACGGGCGTGGGGCCGAGACGGTGTTTCCCACCGGCGCATATCACAAGGACGGTCTCACGATGGGCCCCGATGTGCAGTTCATCATTCCCCAGACCGAGAAGAACAATCCAAAGTTCACCGGCTGCCTTGACCGGCTCGCCTAACGATCACGTGGGGTGCGGTGCAGCGG
>JBDSVW010000161.1:0-4476 GCA_039927015.1 Gemmatimonadaceae bacterium
GAACGGCCACACCGCGCCATTGTTGTAGTGCAGCGGATCGAACAACGGCGACGTCGCGGCGAGGGGGCGCGCGCCCCAGTCCGTCATGATCGTGTTGCTCGCCAGCCGAGCCGCCATCTCGGCGCCGCGGGTGGGGTCGAACGCGTCGAACGCAAGCGCAGTGGCGGGCCACGCCGTGAGATTCTCGTTCACCTTCCCGCCCTCGAGGAGCGCGAAGGCGTACTGCCGCTGCTCCGGCATCCATAGCCGTTGCTCCATCGTCTGGAGCGCACGCGTTCGCGTGGCGCGCGCCTGCTCGGCGAGACGAGGTTCCTGCATGGCGTCGGCCATGCGCGCGAAGCGCTCCAGCGCCGCGACCCATACACCACTGAGGTACACGTCGGAGACGATGCCCGCCTGCAGGTCTCCCACTTCCAGCGCCCCCGCCCCCGCGATGGTGTTCTCCATCAGGCCGTCGCCGTCGCTGTCCGCGGAGCGAGACCACTGATACGCCAGCTTCAGCTGTGGCCAGAGTTCGCGTACCAGGGTCGTGTCGGCTGTCTGCCGCCAGTACTCGCCGAAGGCGAGCACCCAGAACGGGGTCGTGTCGCCATGGTAGAACGCGTACGGATAGGCGCCGAACCAATCCACCTTCCGGGCGCCCTGCGAGATCTCATGGGTGATCTTTCCATCGGCGCGCTGGTAACGCGCGAAGAAGCGAAAGACACCCTCCCGCACGAGGTCGCCCTGTCCCACGGCACTCATGCCGAAGGCGTTGATGGAGGCATCGCCGCCGAAGTACCACCCAAAGCCCGGCCGGTCGCTCGCCGCGCCCGAGAGGCCGTATCCCGCCACCAAGCCGCAGCCCAACTCCGGGTTGCATGCCATCGCCTCGTCGAGGTTGACCTTGGCCCACCCCACGGCACGATTCAGTACGGCGTCAGGCGTCGTGATGCGCGTGGTCTGCAGGCGCACCGAATCGAAGTGTGCCACCCGCTTGTTCCACTCCTGTCGTGCGGCGCCGGGGGCAAGGAGCCGGTCGTACAGCGCGCGTGCAGAATCGCGCGGCATCTCGCCACCCGCCATCACGATGGGAATGAATCCCTGGTGCACGTTCACGTTGCGTCCCGGCGGTTCGCCGAGCCGCGGCTCCGTGTACCGCTCCCCCTCGCTACCCACGCCGATGACGAACTGCGGCAGCGAGGCGGAGAGCATGTGGGCCGGCACGTCCGAGGCGCGTGTGACCGCCGGTGAACCCAGAAATGCATTCACCGTGCGGCGGCTCTCGGAAAAGATGAACGCGCGGGCGTCGGCGTTCCACGCAATGTACTGCCCTCCTAACGCAGCCGGCCACGCGTAATGAATGTCGGGCGCGAACGACGCGACGACCTCCATGGGCCGCAGGGCATCGATCTCCAGCAGCATGATGGTGGCCGGCTGGTCGAGCGCGGCGAACACCGTCTGGCGCACCGTGAACGTCTCGTGCACGTACTCGATCGTGACTCCCTCGGGTCGCACCGTGACGTGACGTGCCACGTCGCGTCCGGGAATCGGGGTCGTGTACTTCGGCACGCGGAAGGAGAGCTGGAAGTCGTGCAGCCACTTGATGGGCCATGACCAGAGCTCGAAGCGGCCATCCTCCGTTCCCATCGCGATCGCCCGGCGCCCTACCGCAGCAAGGTACACGTTGCTGCGTGCCGGCCCCGAGAGCTCCAGCGGCGACCGGCCCAGATCGAACCAGCTGGCATTTGTCAGCGCCGGCGGAGATGCGGCTTGCGCAGCGGCCCCTGCGGGCCGGACGGCGAGCAGCGCCGAGCAGATGAGTGCGAGTACGCGTGGGGACATCGGGGCGATGCGCGGGATGAGGGTCGCGGGCAATGTGCCGCGCGGCGTGCCTGCTGTCGAGCGAGCGGCGTGGCCAGCGCCCGTCGCGGCCGGACGCGGCTGGGCGCCGCGGGCCGCCACTCGTCAGGCGCCCGCGTCTCCGCTCACGAGCCCGTGCTCCATCGCGAAGCGTGTGAGCCCCGCGGCGCTGCGGATTCCCAGCTTGCGCACGACCGAGTCCCGGTGCGTCTCCACGGTGCGCACGCTGATGCCGAGCTGCACGCCGATCTCCTTGTTCTGGAGGCCGTCGGCGATGAGGGCGAGTACTTCCCGCTCGCGGTTGGTCAGGACGTCGGGCGTCACCGCGGGCGTCACCGCGGGCGTCACCGCTGGGGTCGTCGCGGGCGCGACGGCATCGGCGCGCAGCACTTCGGTGAGTCGCTTCGCGACGGCCGGGCTGAACCAGGCATCGCCGCTGTGCACCGCCCGCACGGCGCTTCGCAGGTCGGCCGGCGTGGTGTCCTTGCGCAGGAATCCGTGCGCTCCCGCCCGCACGCTTTCCACGACGTACTCCGCGTCGTCGTGCACGCTCAGCATCAGGATGCGCGACGCGGGCACCTGCGTGCGCAGCCGCTGTACCACCACCAGCCCCGAATCGCCGGGCATGGTGATGTCGAGCAGGACCACGTCCGGTCGCTCCCGCAGCGCGAGCACGAGCGCGTCGGCGCCATTGGCCGCCTCGCCCACCACCTCGAAGCCGCCGTCGGCCTGCAGCACCTGCCGCAGCCCCTCGCGCACGATGCCGTGATCATCCACCAGGAGCACCCGGATGGCGCTCATGACACCACCGCTGCGGGAATCGCGATCGCGAGGTGCATGCCGCCTTCGGGCGCACGCACGACGTGCAGCGTGCCGCCTAACGCGGTGATGCGCTCACGCATGCCGGCCAGTCCCATGTGTCCCTCCCGCTGCAGGCGCTCCAGGTCCACCGTCCCCGCCATGCCTTCCCCGTCGTCGCGAATGTCCAGTTGCACGCGCTGTCCCACATGGGCCAGCGTGACCCAGGCGTGCCGCGCACCAGAATGACGGGCCACGTTGGACAGTCCCTCCTGCAGCGCCCGGAACAGCGCGAGTTCGGCCTCCGGCACCAACGCGGGCGACTCGTCAGGCGCATCGAGTGAGACGTTTATGCCGCCCTGGGCCGAGAAGCCCGACGCGAGCGAGCGCAGCGCCGGCACCAGCCCCAGGTCATCCAGCACCGTCGGCCGCAACGTTTCCGTGACGCTGCGGATGCTGCGCATGCCCTCGTCCACGAGGGCGGCCGCGCGCTCGAGCCCCGCCGCTACGTCGCCATCCACGCGCTCGCGCAGGAGCCCCAGCTGCAACTTCACCGCCGATAGCACCTGTGCCGTTTCGTCGTGCAGCTCCAGTGAGATGCGGCGGCGCTCCTCCTCATGCTGCTCGATCATGCGCGCCGAGAGCCGCGTGAGTTCCGCGGTGCGGGCACGGAGACGCCGTGTGAGTTCGCTGCCGTCGAGGGCCGACCCGATCTGCTGACCCAGCGCCACCAAAAAGTCGTCGTCGAGTGCCGTGAACGGATTGCGCGCATCCCCCACTAGCACGAGCGCCGCTGTGCCTTCGGTGGCGCGCGGAATGGGGAGCGCCGCGGCATAGGAGAAGGCGTCCGACCCCGCTTCCGGATCCGCCGGCCACCCACCGCGCACCTGCGGCCGTCCCGATTCCATCGCCGCGCGCACGAGCGCGGCGCCGATTGCCGGCAGCGGCCGCTCGATCCAGCCGGCGCACCCTCCCACACCGCGCACGAATTCAACCCGACCCTCGGCACGGGCAAACAGGGCGGCTCCGCGTGTGGCAGGCAGGCTCATGGCGCGGTTGAGGAGCGCGTCGAGGTCGTCGGCCGGCACCCCGTCCATCCCGACGCCGGCCAGCGACGTGAGCGCCACGAATCCCTGTCGCAGTTCATCGAGCACCAGCAAGGTGAGTCCCGTCGCCGTCGCCAGGAGGAAGACGATGTCGAGATAGTAGCCCCACGGCGTCCAGGCCCCGCGCGCGCGCAGGAAGGGATAGTCGAGGTGATGCACCGCCCACAGGAAGAGGGCGATGGCGAGGAAGCGCGCGCCCTGCACCCGCGTGCGACGCCAGTGCTGCAGGAAGACGGCGCCGGTCCACGCGGTCACCAGCGACAGGAAGAGTACCGCCGGCAGCGCGGCCCACAGGAAATCGCGCAGCACGTAGATGGCGACGAACGACCAACCGACCGGAAAGAGCGCCGCCGCAAGGTAGCGGGCGCGGAATTGCAACTGACGGGAGAAGACCAGGGCCGACCAGAGCAATGTCAGCGCGGTCCAGCCCGTGACCACCTGGTGCCAGTAGAGCCACGCGTTGTCCTGGGTCAGGAGGAACGCCATGATGGCCAGCAACCGGAGCAGGTAGAGCGTCCAGGTGGCGGCGAACCAAGCGAAGTGCGCCTTGCGGTAGCGGTGATAGAGAAAACCCGCGTACACCGCCAGGCCGGCGATCACGACCGCCTGGAGAATGGCGGCCTCGAGCTCGATCAACGGGGGAGTGGTGGGAAGCTGGGGCACTCCACAAGATGGCCGAGACGCGGCGCCAGAACGAGGTGCTGACCAGAATGAAGAAGGCCGGCCCCTC
>JBDSVW010000162.1:0-24582 GCA_039927015.1 Gemmatimonadaceae bacterium
ATCGACGGGGAGGGTCGCCTGGCTGCATTCACCACCGCGGGGGGCGGCGGGTTGTCGCTCGAAGCCATTCGCACCGAACTCGAGCCGGCGTACTCGCAGCTCATGCGACGGGCGGCGGCAGCGGCCATGGCAGACCTGGCGCGCATGTCCCGCCTTGTGCAGCCCGTGGCGTCCGGCTTCGTGGCACTGGTGGGAGCAACGCTCATCGATGGCACCGGAAATGCGCCCGTGCCTAACGCCACGGTGGTGGTGAACGGTGGGCGCGTGGTGGCGGCGGGACCCGCGGCATCCGTGGCGGTCCCTGCGGGGGCGGAGCGCATCGATGCCAGCGGGAAGACGATCATTCCCGGACTGTGGGACATGCACACCCACCTCAACCAGCTCGAGTGGGCGCCGGTGTACCTCGCGGCGGGCGTGACGACCGTACGCGACATGGGGAACGAGATTCCCTTTGTCATTGAACTGCGACAGAGCGTGCGCTCGCAGCAGTCGCTGGGGCCGCGCATCCTGCTCGCGGGCCTCATCGATGGCGGGGGACCTGACGGCTTCGGCGCCGTGCACGCGACCACGCCAGACGAGGGGCGGCGCGCCGTGCGGCGTTACTACGCCCTCGGCTTTCAGCAGATGAAGCTGTACTCCCTGCTCAAGCCCGACGTGGTGGCTGCGATAGCGCGTGAAGCGCACCGTCTCGGGATGACCGTCACGGGGCATGTGCCCACGTCACTCTCGCTCGCGGCGGCCGTCGACTCGGGCATGGACCAGATCGCGCATCAGCCCGTGCGTGGGGATCCGGCGTCCGACAGTGTGCGCAGTGTCATCGAGATGCTTGCCACGCGAGGCACCGTCATCGATCCCACCGCGTCGTGGGGCGAACTGCTGGGGCACTCCACCTCGGTGCCCGTCGCACGCATCCAGCCTGTGCTGCAGCACCTGCCGCCGGTACTGGCGCAACGCATTGCCGCGATGGGCAATGCCACGGTCGATTCTACCACCGCGAATGCGCGACTCGCGCGCACGCTGGCCATCATCGGCGCCCTGCACGCGGCGGGCGTTCCGATCGTCGCTGGCACCGACGAGGGAATACCGGGCTTCAGCGTGTACCGGGAACTCGAGCTGTATGTGAAGGCGGGCATGTCGCCCATGGAGGCCATCCGGTCGGCCACCGCGGTTTCCGCCAAGGCCATGCGACTCGAGGCCGAGACGGGAACGATCGAGCCGGGGAAACACGCCGATCTGCTCGTGCTGGACGAGAATCCGCTCGAAGACATCTCCCACATTCGCTCGGTACGACTGGTGATGAAGGGCGGGCGCCTGTACGAGAGTGAGGCGCTGTGGCGGATGGTAGGGTTCAGGCCGTAGGCGGCGCCGCAGACTCCCAGCTGGCAGCAGCGGCCGACGGTGCACCTGTGGTGGTGGAGCGAGCGGCAAGCGCGCATCTCACGTGATTCACGTGCGTCCCTGCGGGCTGTGAACACGACACACAACACAAATAAAACGCCTGCATGACGTGCATCACCGTTCCGTTCACGGCACCGTGACGGCTGTGCGGGGTGGCGCGTCCAGCACATGATGCGGATGCCAGACACCGTCCGCAGGCCGTCGTGAGTTCCGGCCGCCTTTTCAACGTCACTCCCACTCCCTCATGCGACCATTCCTCCGGCAAACGCTTCTCCTGCCTACCCTCGCGCTCGCCGCGGCCTGCAGCCTCGATACCACGAGTCCCGCATCGCCTAACGATCTCCGATCGGGAGACGCGACCCTGGCCATGGGCGGCGGTGGCTGCTTCTACGTCGCCACCACCAGCGGCATCCTGCAGCCGATCAATGCCGACCACTCCAGCGTCTTCAAGCTGGGTCGCACCATTCCGGTGAAGATCCGGGTGGTGGATTGCGCCACGCAGGAGGAACTTAACACGCTGCAGCCCCAGGTGTCGCTGGCCAGCGTGGACGCGGAAGGCGGCGCCATGGTCAACGCACTGGAGTCGTCGAGCGCGGCAGACGACGGCACCACCATGCGCAGTGCCGGCAATGGGCAGTACATCTTCAACCTCTCCACGAAGAACAGCCAGTTTGGTGCGGGGAGCGATCTCGTGGCGGGGACCTACGAACTCACGATCTCGAGTTGGGAGTTCGAGCCGGTGGTCGTGCGCTTCGCGCTGCGGCCCTAGCACTCGCGCCTGGCCAGAACCACGCGACCCCTCGGGCAGATGCCCGGGGGGTCGCGTCGCTTTGGCCAGCGCTTCTTGTCGCACGGCCGCGCGCGATGTAGCGTCGGAGAGGCAGGTCTGATGTTCATCTCCAGCCAGCGTATGCCGATGCCCTCCTACACTCTCCGCGTGAACGGCGCCGCACGTCAGGTCGAGGTCGAGGCCGATACCCGCCTGCTGTGGGTCCTGCGGGACGTACTTGGACTCACCGGCACCAAGTTCGGGTGCGGCGTCGCGCAGTGCGGGGCGTGCACCGTGCACCTCGACGGCACGGCCGTGCGCTCGTGCACCACGCAGGTGTCTCAGGTGGGAGCGCGCGCCATCACGACAATCGAGGGGCTCTCTCCGGACGGCGCGCACTCCCTGCAGCGCGCCTGGATCGCCGAGGATGTGCCGCAGTGCGGCTACTGCCAGTCGGGACAGATCATGTCGGCGGCGGCGTTGCTTGCGCGCAAGGCGAACCCGGTCGACGCCGACATCGACGAGGCGATGCGCGGCAACATTTGTCGCTGCGGCACCTACGATCGCATCCGCAGCGCGATTCACCGCGCGGCGCGGGAGGGCTGAGCCATGACCACATCCTCATCGCTCGATCGACGGGAATTCATCACGCTCGGCGCGGTGGCGGGGGGCGGCCTGCTGCTGGCCATCTACGCACCGCGGGTGGGTGGACAGGGCGGGGCAGAGGCGCCATTGCAGCCTAACGTCTTCCTCCGCATCGATCCGTCGGGAGTCGTCACCATCACGGTCGCACGCTCGGACATGGGTCAGGGCGTGCGAACGGCCCTTCCGATGATCGTGGCGGAAGAGCTGGACGCCGATTGGGGGAGCGTGCGGGTGGTGCAGGCCGACGCGCACCCCGATCAGTTCGGGCGCATGATGACGGTGGGAAGCACCAGCGTGCGCAACGGCGCCTGGATGCCGCTGCGCCGCGCCGGCGCGGCCGCACGCGCGATGCTCATTGCGGCTGCTGCCACGAAATGGGGGGTCGCCGCCGCCTCGCTGCGTACCGAGCGCGGCGTAGTGACGCACGAGGCCACGGGACGACGTGCAACCTATGGCGAGCTCGTGGCCGTGGCGGCAACGCTGGCCGTGCCGGAGACGCCGGTGCTCAAGGAGGCCTCGGCGTTCCGGCTCATCGGCACGAGCCCGCCGCAGCTCGACACGCCGGATAAGGTGACGGGCCGTGCCGCGTATGGCATGGATGCACGGGTGCCCGGCATGCTCTTCGCCATGGTGGTGCACCCACCGGTGTTCGGCAGCTCGGTGAAGTCGTTCGATGCGACCAGGGCGAAGGCGGTGCCGGGCGTGCGGCACGTGGTGAAGATCTCCCAGGGCGTGGCGGTGGTGGCCGACCATACGTGGGCCGCGATCAAGGGCGCGCGGGCACTCGACATCGTCTACGAAAATATGGAATTCACCGCGAGCAGCGCCGACATCTTCCGCAGCTTTGCCCGGCAGGCGGAGCAGCCGGGGGCCGAGGCGCGGCGCGTGGGTGACGCGGCCGCGGGACTCGCCAGCGCCGCGAAGCGTCTGCAGGCCACCTACGAGGCGCCATACCTGGCACATGCCACCATGGAGCCGATGAACTGCACGGCACACGTGCGGGCGGACAGCGTGGAGGTGTGGGCGCCAACGCAGAATCCGCAGGGCGCGCAGTCGCTGGCGGCACGTCTGGCGGGCGTGCCAGTGGAGAAGTCCACCGTGCACGTGCAGTTGTTAGGCTGCGGCTGGGGACGGCGAGGCAGCACCGACTACGTGCAGGATGCGGTGGAGACGTCGAAGGCGGTGGGTGCGCCCGTGCAGGTGGTGTGGACACGCGAGGAAGACATGCAGCACGACTTCTACCGGCCCGCGTCACACGTACGTCTCGACGGAGGGGTGGACGCCGCCGGCCGGCTGAGCGCCATGACGGTCCGCGTAGTGGCGCAGGCCATCAGCGGCGGACGCGGCGGGGTGGATGGCAACGCCGTGGCGTCCATCGCGGATACGCCGTACGCCATCCCGCACTACCTCGTGGAGTACGGACGGGCGGAAAACGCGGTGCCGGTGGGATACTGGCGTTCGGTGGGCCCCTCGCAAAACACCTTCATCTTCGAGAGCTTCATCGACGAACTGGCGCACGCTGCCGGTCGCGACGCGGTGGAGTTCCGCCGCACGCTGCTGGCCCACGAACCGCGAATGCTGCACGTGCTGAACCAGGCGGCGGAGCACTCGAAGTGGGGATCGCCGCTGCCCGCAGGACGGGCGCGCGGTATCGCCCTCGTCGAGGACAAGGGAGGACGGGTGGCGGAAGTGGCCGAGGTGTCGCTCGAGCGCGGGAAGATCCGCGTGCATCGGGTGACGGTGGTGGCGGATTGCGGACAGATCATCCACGCCGGCATCGTGCGAGGCCAGATGAGCGGCGCGGTAGTCGCCGGACTCTCGGCGGCGCTGTACGGTGAGATCACCATCGAGAACGGCCGCGTGAAGCAATCGAACTTCCGCGACTACGACATGCTGCGCATCGACGGCATGCCAGAGGTGGACGTCCACATCATCAAGAGCGCCGAGGAGCCAGGAGGCGTCGGCGAGCCTGGGGTTCCGCCCATCGCGGCGGCGGTGGCCAACGCCTTGTTCACGCTCACCGGGGTTCGTGCGCGCAAGCTTCCGCTGCGTGCGGAGACGTTCACGGCGGTGGGAGACGGGTAGCACGCGTGCATCTCAACCCCCGCGTGGAGAGTCTGCGCCCCTCGGCGACGCTCGCCCTGGGGGAGCGCCCGCTGCCCGTCGCCGTCGCTGCGCTTACTGCACCACGGCCTTGCGGCGCCGTGCCTCCACGTCCTTGATCTCGCGTGGCGCCGTGGAAATGCGTATCAAGGCGCCGTTGGCGATGATGTAGTCGTCCTCGATGCGCACACCGGTGTTCACGTAGCGCCTGGCCGCGTCGCGCGCGTGAGCGACGAGGGCGCGATTGCGCGGCGTGTCGGGCAGGTCCTTGAACACGTCCTCACGCACGTAGATGCCCGGCTCGATGGTGAAGGCGTCGCCGTCCTGGAAGTGGTGCGGGGGTACGTCACTGAACTGCGCCGGGTCGTGCACGTCCAGGCCGATGCCGTGGATGAAGCCGTGGTACACGTAGAGGTACCACTGCGGACAGCTGCCATCTGCGTTGGCCCACGTGCCGGGGCAGAGCCCGGGTGGCGGGTCGAACGTGGCGGTGGCAGACTGGATCAGGTTGAGGCGCGTGAGGCCCGCCTTGAGCACCACGTACGCCGAGTCGGTGGGCACGCGGCGCGGTACGCCCGGCTTGATCTGTCGCTCCGCCGCCTTCTGTGCCTCGAGCACGATTTCATAGACGGCGCGTGCTGCGGGCGTGTAGGTGCCATCCACCGGCACGGTGCGCGTCACGTCTGCGGAGTACCCGTCGTAGTAGGCCGCGACGTCCATCAGCACCACGTCGCCCGGCTTCGCCTCCTGGAAGCTCGCCGGCCAGTGCAGGATGGTGGAATTGCCTCCGGCGCCGACGATGGACGTGTAGCCCGGCCCGTCCGCGCCGAGCCGGCGGTACGTCGCTTCCATGATCGCCTGGATCTCGCTCTCCTTCATGCCGGGACGAATGGTGCGCATGACCTCCTCGTGTGCCTTCGATGACACGTCCGCGGCCTTGCGGATGATGGCCAGTTCGGCCGCGCTCTTGCGGGCGCGCAGCTGGTGAACGACGGGCGTGATATCCGTTTGCTGCACGCGTGGGTGCCGCGCGCGCAGGGCGGCCGTGAACGTGCGGCCGAACGACAGGCTGTCGACGGTCGCGTACTCACCCGACTGCGCGTCACTCACGTAGTGCAACGGGAGCCCCGTGGCCGCCAGTGAATCCACCACCTGCTGGAAGTCGTCCATGAAGCGGGCGCCAAGGCCGAGGTCGGACGCCACCTGCGCCGGGCGCTTGCGTGCCCCGAGGTAGAGCGCCGCCCGCGCGTTAGGCTTCTCCACGAAGAGTGTTGCGGTGACACGCCCGCCCCGCTTCACCATGACGAACGCGGCATTCGACTCCAGGAAGCCGGTGAGGTAGCGGAAGGACGGATTCTGGTAGAACGGCGGCCAGTGGTTGATCGGCTCGCGCCGACCGAAGGCCAGCACGACTCCACTGTCGACGCGGGCGGCGAGCGAGTCGCGGCGCGCGGCGTACTCGGCGACCGCGATCTGGGCGCCTAACGGTGGAGCGATGAGGGCCACGATCAGGACGAGGGAGACAGTCAGGCGCATGAGAGAGAGGCCGCGGGTGAGGAGAGCAACGGACTGGTTCGGAGGCTGGCAGGCGCTCCACTTGCCCGAATGTATCATCCGAACTCGGGCGACAGCAGGCGGCGCCCGGCGCCTCCGAGGAAGCTGAGGACGGTTTGCGGCCGGTTGCCACACCTCACCAGGAGAAGTAGACTCGTGTCAGGTATACATGGCCTTCGAATCCGATCTCATTCGCGTGGTCCAGCGCCGCTCCTTCCGCCGGGAGTTGGGCGCTGTGGTCGCGGTTCTGCGGGAAGCTGCGCGCGACCTCACGGGCGCGGACGGGGTGACGATCGTGCTGCGCGAAGGCGACGAGTGCTACTACGCCGAGGAAAACGCGATTGGCCCCCTGTGGAAAGGGAAGCGCTTCCCCATGAGCTCGTGCATCTCGGTCTGGGCCATGTTGCATCGCGAGTCCGTGGCCATCCCGGACATCTATGCGGACGCACGCATTCCGCACGATGCCTATCGTCCGACTTTCGTGAAGAGCCTGGCCATGGTGCCGATCCGCTCCGAGGACCCGATCGGTGCTATCGGTGCTATCGGTGCGTACTGGGCCGACCATCACCACGCCACGGAGGATGAACTTGGCGTCCTGCAGGCCCTCGGCGATTCGGCCTCGCTCGCGATCGACAACGTGCAGCTCCTCGAGCAGCTGAAGGAGGCGAACCAGCGCAAGGACGAACTCCTCTCGATGCTCGCCCATGAGCTGCGAAGTCCGCTGGCACCTATTCGCAATGTGCTGCACGTGCTGCGCGTGCGGCCGGACGAGCGCGAAGTGGTGGAGCGCACGCGGGAGATGATGGAGCGGCAGGTGCAGCACATGGGACGCATCGTCGACGACCTGCTCGATGTCGCCCGCCTCACGCATGGCCAGCTCCCCCTGCGTCGGCAGCGGATCGACCTTGGTCGTCTCGTGCATCGCAGCGCCGAGGATCGTCGCCACCTGATGGAGTCGGCCGGTTTGCGGCTGTCGGTGCACGTTCCCGAGACGCCGGTGTGGGTCATCGGCGATCCCACCCGGCTGGCACAGGTGCTGGGGAACCTGCTCGACAGCGCCAGGAAGTTCACCCCCGACGGCGGCCAGGTGGTGGCCGAACTCACCGCAGACCGCGCCGGCACCAACGCCGTCGTGCGCATTCGCGACACGGGCATCGGCATCGAACGCGAGATGCTGCCGCGAATCTTTCACGTCTTCTCGCAAGCCGACCGCTCGCTCGACCTTGGACGCGGCGGGCTCGGTGTCGGCCTCTCCGTGGCAGAGGGCCTCATCGCGTTGCACGGTGGCAGCATCAGCGCCGCCAGCGAGGGCGTCGGCCAGGGGGCTGAGTTCACCATTCGCATGCCGTGCCAGCTCGAGCTCCCTGCGCTGAGTGGCCCGCCGGTACCCGTGGAACCGGCGCTCATCCGATATCGCGTGTTGGTGGTGGAAGACAATCGCGACGCTGCAGAGAGCCTGCGCATGCTGCTCGAAATGTGCGGGTACGACGTGTCGATCGCCCATACCGGGACCGAGGGCGTGGCGATGGCGCGGGCTCTGCTTCCCGATATCGTCCTCTGTGACCTCGGCCTGCCGGGCATGGACGGATTCGCCGTGGCCACAACGCTGCGCAGCGACATCGGGACGGCCAAGGCGCGACTCATCGCCGTCACCGGCTACGGCGAAGATGAAGATCGCCGGCGCGCATTGGAGGCGGGATTCGATGTGCACCTGGTCAAGCCCGTGGATCCCGAGGAGCTGTTGGTGCTGCTCGCGCCGGCCGCATAAGCGGTGGAAGCGCCCACCTCAATCACGCTCACGCCGATTGGCGTAATCCGCAGCCCGTACACGGCAACCGCGCAGATCCCCAAGGGACCGGGCGCGCGTCACGATGCGGAAGGCATCCTGGAGATCAACCCCGACCTCGAGGCCGGCCTGAAGGACATCGAAGGCTTTTCACACCTCTTCGTGATCTGGGTATTTCATCGCGCCGAGGGAGCAAGCCTGCTGTCGCGCCCTCCCATGGATGACCGGCCGCATGGAGTCTTCGCGACGCGCTCTCCGCGTCGTCCCAATCCGCTCGGTCTCACGGTGGTACAGCTTCTGGGGCGAGAGGGCACGAGGGTGATGGTGCGCGGCGTGGACATGCTCGACGGGACGCCGATCGTGGACCTCAAGCCGTACCTGAGCAGCGTGCCAATGGAGCAGTTGCGCCGCGGCTGGCTGGCCGACGTCGACGCACGCAAGCGCGCATTGGGCGTATCTCACGATGACAGGCGCACGTGAGCCCACCAACTACGTGACGTGCGAAGTGTTCGACGGAAGAATTGCCCGGGAGGCGAGTGAAAATTCACTCGCCTCTCGTTTTTTCATGAAGATGTGTCCACGATTCCCGGCGCAATTCTGGTTGCATTGAACGCGATGGCCATGCTGCGCGTAAGGCGACAGCGCGACTACGCAGCCTCCTCGTGCGCTCGCCTCCCCTCGCCCCCTTCTCGCGATGCGCACGTCCACTCCACTCCCCCATGAGGTGTCCATGAACTGTCGACTCGTTATGCGTTCTCTACTCGCGATGGCAGCACTCGCCGGCACGCTCGTGCCGCTGAGTAGTGACGCGCAAGGGCAGCAGGGTACGGTCACGGGACGGGTGACCAACGCGGCGACCGGACAGCCCATCGGTGCCGCACAGGTGGTGGTGGTCAGCACCAACGTGGCAACACAGACCAACATCGAGGGCCAGTACACGCTGCGCGGCGTGACCGCGGGAGCGATCGAGGTGCGGGTGCTTCGCCTTGGCTTCGCCGAAATGCGGCGTACGGTCACGGTGGTCGCCGGTCAATCCGCCACGCTCAACTTCGACATGACCGAAGTGGCGATGACGCTCAATCCCGTGGTGACCACGGCGACGGGTCAGCAGCGGCGAGTGGAAGTGGGCAACGCCATCGCCCAGATCGATGCGTCCGCCATCATCGAGTCGCAGTCGGTGACCGGCGTCGGCGACCTGCTCACCTCGCGCGCCGCGGGCGTGCTCGTCGTCCCGGGCGTGCAGACCGGGGCCGGAACGCGCATTCGCATTCGCGGCACCAGCTCGCTGTCACTTACGAACAACCCGATCGTGGTCATCGACGGTATTCGCGTGGAGTCCTCCACGGGATCGTCGAGCGTGAGCGTGGGCGGCACGTTGCCCAGCCGTCTCAACGACCTCAATCCGGAGGAGTTCGAGTCGATTGAAGTGGTCCGCGGACCTTCGGCCGCGACGCTGTATGGAACCGACGCCGCCAACGGTGTCATCGTCATCACCACCAAGAAGGGAACCGCTGGCCGCCCGCAGTGGACGTACTACACGGAACAGACGGCCATCACCGACCGCAACGACTATCCCACGGCATTTCACGCGTGGCGCACGGGCCCGACCGCGGGGACGACCTCCTCGCGCTCCAACACGGTCCAGTGCTTTCTCTCGCAGGTGGTGGCTGGCGCCTGCGTCCAGGACAGCGTCACGAGCTACAACCTGACGAACGACAAGGAGTCCACGCCCTTCGGCATCGGCTATCGTCAGCAGCACGGGATGCAGCTTCGCGGTGGATCGGAAACGACCCGCTATTTCCTCCACGGTGAGTGGGAAGCCGAGGATGGCGTCACGAAAGTGCCCGAGTTCGAGCAGCGGTACCTCGCCGCGCGCAACCGCTCACTCACGGACTTCCAGCGCAATCCTGGGCGGCTGGGCCGCATCACCGGTCGCAGCAACGTGAACATCACGCTGCCGCGGAACGCAGAGGTGCAGGTGAGCCTGGGCTATACCACGCAGGACCTGCGCTTGCCGCGCAGCGATGACGCGGGCACCGCGGGCATTGCCGCCAACACCTATGGTGGCCCGGGCTTCAAGTACAATCTCAACCCCGCCGGCGACACGCTGTACGGCTGGCGGCAGTTCACGCCGCGCGACATCTACCAGACGGAAACGAATCAGGCTGTGGAGCGCATGATCACGTCGCTCAATGGCAACTGGCGCGCCGCTGACTGGCTCGCGCTGCGCGGCAACTTCGGGCTCGACTACGCCAGCCGGCTCGACACGCAGCTCTGTCGTTTCGAGAACTGCGCCAACGTCGGCACCGACCGCCTGGGCTTCAAGCGCGACAACCGGACCAACTTCTTCACCTACACGATGGACGCCGGCGCAACGGCCACCCGTCACATCACTAGCTCCATCGAGTCCAAGACGACCGCGGGGCTGCAGTTCTACCGCAACGTCTTCGATCGTAACGGGGCCACCGGATCGCAGTTGCCGCCGGGCGCCACGACCGTGACCTCTGGTTCGGTCGCGTCGGCCGACGAATCCACCGCGGAAAGCCGGACGCTCGGCGCCTTCGTGGAGCAGTCGCTTGTATTCAACGAACGGTTCTTCCTCACCGGCGCGGTCCGTTCCGACCGCAATAGCGCCTTCGGCGCGGACTTCAAGACGGTGTTCTACCCCAAGCTCTCGGCGTCGTGGATCCTCTCCGAGGAATCCTTCATGCCGAAGGCGGGCTGGATGGACCAGCTCCGCGTGCGCGCGGCTTACGGCGCCTCTGGTGTGCAGCCTGGCACGATCGACGCGGTGCAGTTCTTCTCGCCCAGTTCCTACCGCGGCGAGAGTGGCGATGAACCGGGACTCGTGTACACCTCCCTCGGCAATCGCAGCTTGAAGCCGGAACGCTCGGCGGAGTTCGAGGTCGGCTTCGACGGAACGTTCTTCAACAATCGCGTCAACACGGAGCTTACGTACTACAACAAGTCCTCGAAGGACGCGCTCATCAGCCGCATCCTGCCGCCGTCCATCGGAACTGGAGCCACGGCGCG
Organism: Gemmatimonadaceae bacterium; assembly: GCA_039927015.1. Classification (GTDB taxonomy): domain Bacteria; phylum Gemmatimonadota; class Gemmatimonadetes; order Gemmatimonadales; family Gemmatimonadaceae; genus SCN-70-22. The sequence continues at coordinate 11,289 of JBDSVW010000162.1, forward strand.
TCTCGAGAATCTTGGTGAAGTGCGCAACACGGGCTGGGAAACGCTTGTCAACGCCCAGCTGGTGCGGCGCAATGCGCTGGTGTGGGATGTGACGGTCAACGGCTCACTCAACAGCAACGAACTCGTGAGCCTGGGCGGCGTGCCGCGCATCGTCGGCACCACGCAGCAGCAGCGCGAGGGCTACCCGCTCTACGGCTGGTGGTCGCGTCGCCTCAAGAGCTGGGAGGACAAGGACGGGAACGGCATCATCTCCTACAACGCCAATCCCTCCCTCAGCGAGATCGTTGTGTCGGACACGACGGAGTTCCACGGCTACCCGCTGCCGCGTCGCGAGTTCGCCATCACCAACGGCATCGAGCTGTTCAACCGACGCATCCGCGTGTCGGCCATGATCGACTACAAGGGTGACTTCACGGTCTACAACAATTCCGAGCGTATCCGCTGCGCCAGCCGCTTCAACTGCAACGGACTCGTGAATCCCAAGGCACCGCTGTTCGAGCAGGCCCGCACCGCCGCCGTGCGCGAGCATCCCAGCCGCACCGTCGCCGGATTCTTCGAGGAAGGCGATTTCATTCGCTTCCGTGAGGTGTCGGTGGTCTGGAGCGCACCGCGTGGCCTCGCGGAACGCGTGTTCCACGGTCGCTCCCTCAACGTGTCTGCCTCGGCGCGTAATCTCGGCCTGCTGTGGACCAAGTACTCGGGACTCGACCCGGAAGCCTTCGGCTCCACGGGTGACGCCCCGTCGTCGTTCCAGGCGTTCGGCCCGCCGACGTACTTCTCCCTCCGCTTCAACCTCGGTTTCTAGGATGCGAACCCTAATGCTTACATACATCGATCGTGCCTGGCGCCGGATGAGCGTGCGTCCGGGTGCCGCAGCTGCATCGCTTGCCCTGGCCGCCGCCCTCCTCGTGGTGCCATCGTGCACGCCCACGGAGATTCTTTCGGTGCAGGACCCGGATATCGTCAATCCAGCGGATGTGCAGTCCATCGCGGGCGCCAACGCGGTGCGGCTCGGTGCCCTCGCGCGGCTCAATGCGTCCACCAGCGGCGAAGAGAGCCTCTTCCTGCTGGGCGGGTTGCTGGCAGACGAGTGGATCAATGGTGACTCATTCATCGCGCGCCAGGAAATCGACCAGCGCACCGTGACGCGTGAAAACACTTTCCTCACCACGGCGAATCGCAACCTGCACCGGGCGCGATTGTCGGCCGAGCAGGCGGTGACGTTGCTGGAGCAGTACAATCCCGCGGGCCCGGCCTGGCAGCGCGCCGAGATGTACTTCGTGCAGGGCTACGTGATCAACCTGCTCGCAGAGCACTACTGCAGCGGCCTGGTGTTCAGCACCATCGTGGACGGTGTCGATACGTTCGGCTCGCCCATCACCACGACCGCGGCGTTCGAGCGTGCCTTGGCGGCGGTGGACAAGGGGCTGGCTATGGTGACGGGCACCGCGGCGGACGACCTGCGCGTGCGCAACGCGCTGCGCGTGCTGCGTGGCCGGATCCTGCTCAACCTCAACCGCTATCCCGAGGCGGCCACCGCCGTGAATGGTGTGCCGAGCAACTTCACCTTCAACATGCAGCACGCCGCCACGGCCACTAGCAACGTCGTCTGGAATTTCAACAACCTCTCGCGCCGCTACAGCGTGAGTCCGGGCGAGGGTCCCAACGGCATCAACTTCGCGACGGCGAAGGATCCGCGCCTTCCCGTGTGTGAGGGAGGCGACGCAACCTGCAGGGCCATCGGCGTCACCATCGCCTAGCGTGACGACCTGCTGAGGCCGATCACCGTGCAGACCATGTGGCCGGTGCGCGAGAGTGCGGTGTCCATCAGCGATGGCATCGAGGCGCGCATGATCGAGGCCGAGGCGCAGCTCAAGGCGGGGAACACCGCCGGTGCGCTCGCGACGTTGAACGCGGCGCGCGCGACGGTGTCCGGCCCGGCGCCCCTGGTGGATGCGGGCAGCGACGTGGCCCGCGTGAACCAGCTCTTCCGCGAGCGGGCATTCTGGTTCTTCTCGCGCGGACATCGGGTCGGAGATCTTCGCCGTCTCATTCGCCAGTACGGACGAACGGAAGCCATGGTCTTTCCGACGGGTGCGTGGCACAAGGGCGGCAACTACGGCACGGATGTCAACTTCCCAATCCCGCAGGCCGAAGAGAACAATCCCAACGTGCCGAAGGGTCAGTCATGCATCGACCGGAGCGCCTGATCGCGTTTCGCGACCTCAACGAATAAAGTGCGGGCGCCTGTCAACCAAGTGCTTGGCAGGCGCTTCTCACCTTACCCCGCCATGCGACTACCTCCTCGAATCCTCCGCCACGCCCTCGCGATCGTCGTCGCGCCGTCACTGCTGGCCGCGCAGCCGACACGTGCCTATCCCGACCGAGTGGAGATTCGCCGTACGGTGAACGGGGTGCCGCATATTCTCGCCGAGGACATGGGCACCATGGGATACGCCATGGCGTGGGTGCAGCTGGAAGATTACGGAGAGCGAGTGGCGAACGGGCTTGTGCGGGCGCGCGGGCACCTGGCGCGCTATCATGGGCGCGACTCCCTCGAGCGCGACTTCGGCGCCCGGCTCACGCATGCCCGCGCCGAGGCCACGTGGCTGCAGTTGCAACAGGAGACGCGGGAGGTCTACGAGGGCTTCGCACAGGGTGTGAACGACTACGTCCGCAGCCACGCCAGCGAGATGCCGGCGTGGATGCCCTCCAACTTCACGGGTCCCGATGTCGCCGCCCTGTGGATGGAAACGGCGGTGCCGGATGGCGCCCGCAACTTCACCGATCGCACACTGCGACTACGCGAGCGGGCGCGGCAGGACTCGCTGGCCCGCGAGGGCGAGGGCTCCAATGCCTGGGCGTTCGCGCCGTCACGCACGAAGTCGGGCCGTGCGATCCTGCTGCGCAATCCACATCTGGACTGGAGCGCCGGGTACTACGAGGCGCACGTGACGGTGCCCGGCGTGATGGATTTCTACGGCGACTTCCGCATCGGCAATCCGGCCCTCCTGGTGGGAGGCTTCAACAAGGACCTGGGGTGGGCCACGACCAACAACAACACCGACCTGGAGGCGATTTACTCCTTCGAGGTGGATTCCCTCCGGATGGACCACTACCTGCTGGACGGCGCATCGCATCCGCTGCAGCGCATTGACGTGGTGGCGGAGTACCGCAACGGCGCGGGTCTGTCATCCGAGGTGCGCACCATGTGGCGCACACACGTCGGGCCGGTCATCGACCGGCGCGACGGCCGGGTGTTCGTCATTCGTTGGCCGGCGGAGGGGGAGTTTCGCAAGGGCGAGCAGTTCCTGCGCATGATGCGCGCGCGCACCCTCGAGGAGTGGAAGGATGCGATGCGGTTGCGCGCGCACACCACGTCCAACCTCACGTACGCGGATGCCAAGGGCAACATCTTCTACGTGTTCAACGCCAGCGTACCGAAGCTGCCACATCCCTCGGGAGCCGATTCGGTGGCAATTCCGGTGCGCACGAGCGCCGAGATGTGGCAGGACATGGTGCCCTTCGACTCGCTGCCGCAGCTGCTCAATCCGCCGGGCGGCTACGTGCAGCAGTCCAACGATCCGTTCCACTATACCAACCTGCGGGCGATCATGGATTCGACGCGCTTTCCGTCGAACTTCTCCCGACCCGCGTTAGGCTTCCGCACGCAGCTCGGCATCAGGCTCGCCACCGCGGAGGCCCGCATGACGCTGGAAGACGTGGTACGCCTCAAGCATTCGTACCGCATGCTGGCGGGGGAGCGATTCGCCGATGACCTCGTTGCTGCGGTGCGGGCACAGTCGGCTGCGCCGCACGTTGTGGCCGCGGCCGACATGCTCGAGCGATGGGACCGGACCACGGCGCCCGGCTCGCGGGGCGGCGTGCTGTTCGAGCTGTGGTACAACCGGCACCTGCAGGGCGGCGACGCAATGCGTGGTATCCCGGCCGCCGAGCGCATGCGTCGGACGTTCCTTGTTCCCTGGAGTGCAGCGGCGCCGATGGAGACGCCAGATGGCCTCGCCGACCCCGCTCGCGCGGCGTCTGACTTCACGTGGGCCGTGGACGAGACAGTCCGGCGCTATGGGAGCGCCGACATCGCGTGGGGCGACGTGCATCGCGTGCGGCGGGGAACGGTGGACGAGCCGGTGGGAGGCTGCACGGGGGCGTTAGGATGTTTTCGGGTGCTGCAGTTCTCCGAGGCGCCGGACGGGAAGCGTGTCGCGCGCGGCGGCGATGGCTGGGTGCTGGCAGTGGAGTTCACCCCCGTGCCTCGCGCATACTCGGTGCTGGCGTACGGGCAGAGCTCGCGTCCCGACTCCCCGTACCATGCCGATCAGGCGGCGCTGTTCGCGCGAGGGGAAATGAAGCGGGTGGCCTTCGCGCCGGGCGACGTGGAAAAGGCAACCGTGCGCAGGTACCGGCCGGGTCGGTAAACGCCTCGCATGCGCTGCAGACGCTGGCGCGGCGGAGGGATTGAAAGCTAGTTGAAGGGACGCACTTCGGAACACGCCCGCCACGCGGATCCGGGGTCGCCCGTCGGCCGTCTCCCTCCATCGTCGTACTGTCCATGCCGTTGTCCGCGACCTCCTCGTCCTCCGACGCCGAAGAAAAGAATCGCCCCCTGCGCGAGGACATCCGCCTGCTTGGGCGGATCCTGGGGGACGTGATCCGCGAGCAGGACGGCGCCGCCGCCTTCGAGCTGGTCGAGCGCGTGCGGCAGCTCTCGGTGGCCTACCGCCTCAAGAGCGACGCCGCCGCAGGAAGGGCCCTCGACGAGTTGCTGCGCAACCTCACCAACGACGAGACGGTGAGCGTGATTCGTGCCTTCAGCTACTTCTCCCACCTTGCCAACATCGCCGAGGACCGCCACTTCGTACGGCGACGGTCGCACCACGAGCGAGAGGGTCGCCTGCAGGAGGGATCGCTGCGCCTCACCTTCCGGCGACTGGCAGAGACGGGCATCGAGCCCGCCGCCATCGCCCACATGCTTCGACGGGCACACATCTCGCCGGTGCTCACCGCGCATCCCACCGAGGTGCAACGGCAGAGCGTGCTCGCCGCGGAGCGTGCGATCGCGAAGCTTGTGGCCGCCCGGGAACAGCTGTCCACTGACGTCGAACGGAATGACAACGAAGCGGGCATCAAGGCGCGCGTGACGCAGCTGTGGCAGACGCGCATGTTGCGGCTGGCGAAGCTTTCGGTCTCCGACGAGATCGACAACACGCTGCAATATTACCACGCCACTTTCCTGCGCGAGATTCCCCGCATTTACCGCGAGGTGGAGGAGGCGCTGCCGGGCGAGCAGGTGCTCCCGTTCTTCAGGATGGGTAACTGGATCGGCGGCGATCGCGATGGCAATCCCTTCGTCACCGCCGACACCCTGCGCGTCTCGATGCGCCGCCAGGGCATCGTGGCGCTGGAGACGTACCTCGCCGAAGTGCACGAACTGGGTGCGGAACTCTCGATGTCGGCCCTGCTGGCGCAGGTCACGCCGGAGATGGAGGCGCTCGCCGACGCCTCACCCGACCTGAGTGAGCATCGGCGAGACGAGCCCTATCGCCGGGCGCTCATCGGTATCTATGCGCGGCTGGCGGCCACCATGGACGCACTCACCGGCGTTACCGCACGGCGCCGCGCGGTGGTGACCTCGGAGCCGTACGTGTCCCCGGACGATTTCGTGGGAGATCTCCGGGTGATCGAACGCTCGCTGCGCTCGCATCACGCCGATTCGCTCATCCCACTCCGGCTGGCACCACTCATCCGCATGGTGGAGGTGTTCGGCTTTCATCTCGCGACGCTCGACCTGCGGCAGAACTCCGATAGGCACGAAGCGGTGCTGTCCGAACTGCTGCGGGTCGCACGCGTGGAGCCGGACTACGGGGCGCTGGACGAGACCGGGCGGCGTGCGCTGCTGCTCCGCATGCTGGGTGACGCGCGCCCGCTGCGGGTGCACAGTGGCGCGTACAGCGAAACGACGACGAGCGAACTGGCCGTGTTCGCGGCGGCTCGCGAGCTGCGCGGCAGCTTCGGCCCCGACGCCATTCGCCACTACATCATCTCCCACACCGAAGAGGTCAGCGACCTGCTCGAAGTCCTGCTGCTGTTCAAGGAGACCGGACTCTTTCGCGGCGTGCCCGGAGACGGGGTGAGCGACCTGATCGTGGTGCCGCTCTTCGAGACAATCGGCGACTTGCGACGCTCGGCGGACATCATGCGCGAGTTCTATGCAACGCCCGGCATGCGCGAGGTGATCCAGGCGTCGGGCGGGTCGCAGGAGATCATGCTGGGGTACTCCGACAGCAACAAGGATGGCGGGACCTTCACCAGCAACTGGGAACTCTACAAGGCGGAGACGGCGCTGGTGGCTGTCTTCGCCGAGGTGGCCGGCGCACACGGAGTGCAGCTGCGGCTCTTTCACGGGCGCGGCGGCACCGTGGGGCGGGGCGGTGGGCCGAGCTATCAGGCCATCCTGGCACAGCCGCCGGGCACGGTGAACGGACAGTTGCGGCTCACGGAGCAGGGCGAGGTGATCGCGTCCAAGTACGCCAACCCCGACATCGGCAGGCGCAACCTCGCCACGCTGGTGGCGGCGACGCTGGAAACCACGCTGCTCCCGCCAGCCAACCCCGTGCCGCAGCAGTATCTCGACGCCGCCGATGCGCTGAGCGTCGCCAGCATGGCGGCCTATCGACAGCTGGTGTACGACACGCCAGGCTTCACCGACTACTTCTTCAGTGCCACGCCCATCCGGGAGATCGCCGAGCTCAACATCGGTTCGCGCCCCTCGTCCAGGAAATCGAGCCGAGCCATCGAGGACCTGCGAGCCATTCCGTGGTCCTTCTCGTGGGCCCAGTGCCGAGTGGCGCTGCCCGGCTGGTGCGGGTTCGGCTCCGCCATTCACCACTTCGTCGACACCAACGACCCCGAACGGGCCACGAGGCTGGCGTTGCTGCGCGAGATGCATGTGGAGTGGCCCTTCTTCCGCACGCTGCTCTCCAATCTCGACATGGTGCTGGCCAAGACCGACCTCGGCATCGCACGCCGGTACGTCGCCTTGGTGGAAGACCAAGCCATGGGAGAGCGTATCTTCGGCCTCATTGCGGCGGAATGGCAGCGTACCGGTGACGCGCTGGCGCTGATCACCGGTGAGGCGGGGAGGCTGGCCTCCAATCCGGCACTCGCGCGCTCCATCGAGCATCGATTCTCGTATATCGATCCGCTCAATCACCTGCAGGTGGAGCTGATGCGCCGCTACCGCGCCGGCGCGGCGGAGAACGACGCGGCCATGGAGCGACTGAAACGGGGCATCCACATCTCCATCAACGGGGTGGCGGCAGGATTGCGCAACACGGGCTGACGCTCCCGGTTGCGCTCGCCTCGTGCATGGCGCAACATCAGAAGACGGAGCCCGCCGGTCACGCAACACGCGTCACGACTGATGCAGGATTGGCTGGCGATGTGGCAGCGGAGGATCAAGCTGTATCCCGGCTACCAGCCCTATGGAATCGACGATCCTTCCCTCAACCCCGTCTTCCGCCTGGGGCCACGCACGACGTGCCGGTCAGGGTCCACTCGGGCGATACCTACAGCAAGAATGCCACGGTGCGCCGAGCGCACCCCTTGCTCATCGATGACAAATTTTCGGGAGAGTTCGAGACACTCATCCCCCGGTTTCCGGGCGCCGGAGCCCCGCTGACCGCAACTGCCGTCGCGCCCCGCGAACGAGTTTTCGCCCCAAGCAGATTCCAGCGCAGGCGGATCGGCAGACGGACGCGTCGAAACCCATGGGGCCGGCTCGACGTAGCGGCTGGTGCTCATCGCACCATCGCCCCTTATTGAACAAACGTGCTTCCCTCTCCTCCGGTTGCCGAGTCCACCTCGTGAGTGATACCGCCGTTCCCGCGAGCTCCGCCGTGTCCGCCCCACCGCGTCCTGCAGCCACTGCCCCCGCCAGCCGCTACGATCGCTCCATCGTGGAAGGCGCCTTGCTGCCGGCAGTGTGGAAGATCGCCTGGCCCACCATGCTCACCAACATCTTCGGCGGACTGCAGGGCATCGTGGATCACATCCTCGTCGGCCGCCTAGTGGGCTTTACTGGCAACGCCGCCATCGGTGTGGCCTGGCAGATTTTTATCGTGGTGATTGTGTTCATCACCTCGCTCTTCACCGGCATGAGCGTGCTGGTGGCCCGCTTCGCCGGGGCGGGTGAGGAGGACAAGGTCAATCGGACGGTCTATCAGGCCTTCCTCACCGCCGTGGGCATCTCGGTGCTGATCATGGCGCCGCTGGGTTACCTGCTCTCTCCCCAGCTGCTCGACCTTGTGAATGCCGCCCCCGCCGTGAAACAGGAGGCGCTGCCGTTCCTGCGCATCATGTTCCTCTTCAGCACCGGCACGCTGATCTTCTTCATGCTGAGCGGCGCGCTGCGAGCGGCCGGCGATGCGCGCACCCCCATGCTGCTGGGCATCGCGCTCACGGTGCTCAATCTCGTGCTCAACATCATCCTCATCCGCGGACTGGGGCCGATTCCCGCGTTCGGCACGGCGGGGTCGGCCATGGGTACGGTCATCGCGGCCGGCCTCGTGGGCGCCTATTCGCTCGTCAAGCTGTGGACGGGCGGCTGGGTCGTGTCGTTCCCGCGCGGCCGCGGTTTCGGCCCCGACTGGGACATCATTCGCTCGCTCTTCCGCTTCGGCCTCCCGACCGGCATCCAGGGCATCGCGATGAACGTCGGCGGTGTGCTGATGCTGGGCTTCATCGGCTCACTGCCGCAAAGCGCGGCCGCGCAGGCGGCGTTCGCCGTGTCGTATTCGCAGCTCTTCTCGCTCATCACCTGGACGTCCGTCGGGCTGATGGGCGCGGCCGCCGCGGTGGCCGGACAGAACCTGGGTGCATTGCAGCCCGAGCGCGCCAACCGCGCGGTGCACCTGGCGGCACGCATCGCCCTGGGTGGGGCGGCCGCCGTGGGCATCTTCTTCCTGCTCATCCCGGCGCAGCTGCTGGGGGTGTTCGGGATGAACGATCCGGTCGTGCTCGAGATCGGGACGTCCCTGCTGCGCATCCTCAGCCTCTCCGGTCTCTTTATCGCGGTCGCACTCACCTACACCGGCGGACTCCAGGGCACGGGCGACACCCGCAGCCCACTCTACATCTCCATCATCTCGCAGATCATCGTGCCGCTCGGCATCTGCTACGTGATCCGCATGACCAGCACCCTCGATCCCATCGACATCTGGGTGGCCATCCTCATCGGGCACATCATCCGGTGCGCGTTGAGCGTGGTGCGCTTCAACCAAGGCAAGTGGCGGAACATCGTGGTGGACATCTCCTCCCACGCAGCCTGATACGACCATGGATTCGCTGTGGACCGATGAGCGAGGCGCCAGCTGGCAGCGAGCGCTCGCACGATACCAGGCGGTCGTGGATGCACAGAAAGTCGCGAAGCTTCCTGAGCTCGATCGCTGGTATCACGAAGAACTCCCGGCCTTGATCGGCTCGCGCGCCACTCCCCACGTGCGGCTGCCGGAGCTCGTGCGCCTCACGGAGTGGAAGATGGCGCGCGGGGTCTGGCGTGCGCGCAACCTCGTGCTCGTGAAGAGCAACGATGTGGATGAGGTACGGCAGGTCAGTTCGGAGGCGCTCTCGCGCGTGCCGCACCCCACGGCGCCCATCTCGACGCTCGCGCGCCTCAACGGCGTGGGGCCCGCCACGGCGTCCGCGGCGGTGGCCGCGCACGATCCCCAGCGCTACCCCTTCTTCGACGAGCTGGTCGCGGCCCAGGTCCCGACGCTCGGCAAGGTGGCGTGGACGCTCGGCTACTATGCGAAGTATGCCGAGGCGCTGCGGGAGCGAGCCACAGCGCTGGGTGCGGCGTGGACGCCGGCGATGGTCGAGCGCGCGCTCTGGGCCCATGTGGGCGGGAAGGTGAGCGCCGCGTAGGCACGCCGAGAGCGTCGTGCGTGCAAAGGAAAGGGGCCCGGACTCTCGTCCGGACCCCTTTCGTCTGTTACCGCGCGGAGCCTAACGTGACAGGAGGATCTCCGAGCGCACGTAGATGTACCGCCCGTTGTATCCGAACGGTGATGCGCCCGGCCAGATGAACGTGCCGTTGTTGGTGTTCTCCTCGACCTTCACCTGGTCGGGATAGACGTTGAAGAGGTTGCGCGCTCCCAGGGAGAGATTGATCTGCTGGAAGCGATATCCGATCTCACTGTCGAACAGCGTCTTGGCCCCGAACGTCTCGATGCCGTCCAGGCTTCCGTCGCGGAAGCTGCCATAGTCGGACACCCGTCCCATGAGGTGCGCGCGTCCGCGGGAGTAGTTGGTCGTGAACGACGACCGCCGGTCGGGCCGGTTGCGCACGATGCTGTTGATCGTGACGTCGTCGAGCGCGCTGGTGTAGATCGAGCCCGTGCCCTCAAGGATCTTCGGCAGGGGATCCACGCGGGTGATGGCGTTCTTCGTGTAATTCATCGCCAAGGTGAAGTCGAGATTCCCGCTTCCCGCCAGCAGGCGCCAGTTGGCCGAGACGTCCACGCCGTCCGTCTTGGTGTCGAGCGCATTGGTGGGGAACTGCACGCCGGCAATCTGCGTGAGTCCCGAATCGAGCAGGATCTGCGCGACCACCGGGTCTGACGTGCCGTCGAAGGTGGCGCCAAGCAGGATGCGGTCCTTGATGGCGATGTGGTAGTAGTCGAGCGTGACGGTGAAGTTGCGCGCCGGCGTGTAGGCGAGGCCGGTACTGAGGTTCAGCGACGTCTCTTCCTTGAGGGGCTTGGCGCCGAAGATGCGCGATGCCCGGTTGGTGACGGGGAAGTTGCCGATCTCCACCAGCACGCCGTTCTGGATGGCCGTCGTGGTGTGGCTGTACCAGCTCTGTGCGAGACCGGGCGCGCGGAATCCGGTGCTGGCCGCGCCACGGAACACGAGCTTGGGTGACGGCTGGTAGCGTAGCGCCGCCTTGCCGGTGACGCGCTGGCCGAAGTCGCTGTAGCTCTCGAAGCGGCCGGCGGCGTTCACCAGCACCTTCGCCGAGAGGTTGGTCTCCAGGTCCACGTAGCCGCCGATGTTGTTCCGGGTGTTCTGGCTCGCGTCACTCGGAGCGAAGCCCTGGAATACCGAGGAACCACCCTGTGCGATGCCGGAGCTGTCGGCGGTCTTGTGATAACCGTTGATGTATGACGCCCGCTCGCCCGCGATCACCTCGTACGACTCGCGACGGAAGACTGCACCCACCGCCACGTTCACCGGGTTCGGCATGCCCATGTCGAACTCCCGCGACAGGCTCAGCCCCGACGTGAACTCGCCGCGCCTGAGGGAGCCCGCGTCGAACGCCGTCTGATTCGGAATGCCTGGATCATCGGAGGTGCCGAGTCGCCCGTCGGGGCCCGGCGCGGTAGGGGTGGTGAGACTCGGGCCCAGCGACGAGTTCAGCGTGTTGCGCAGGTTGAAGTCGAAGCTGTTGAAACCGTACGACGCGCCCAGGTCGGCCCGCCACCCCCCGACGGTTCCGCGAACGCCGCCCGCCGCGGAGTAGTCGACGACCGACGGCCGGAACTCCGGCAGGAAGCCGAGCGGGTAGATCTGCGGCCAGTTGCGCGAGTTGCGCGGCTTGCGGAAGAATCCATTGCCCGTGCCATCACGGTCCGCGAATCCGCCGAAGGCGTAGAGTTCCGTGGTGCCGGTCTCGTTGAGAGGCATACGGAGGTTGGCAAAGGTCTGGATGTCCCGCTCCAGGCCGTCGCCCCAGTGCACGTTAGGTTGCGGCACCCCGGTGCGCTTCTGGATCACGGAGCAGTTGGCCACGGAGTCGCGCACGCCATTCTGGTCGGGGAAGCTTCCGTCCGGGCAGGCGCGATTGGTGGCGTCGCGCTTGAGGTACTGGCCGAAGAGTCCCAGCGAGCCACGGCCCAGCTTGATGCCGACGCCGCCGTTCACATCGGCCGACGTGCCGTCGTTCTCGTACCCTTTGCCGGGACGATACTGGCCAACGTTCGTGTTGAGGAATGGCGCGAACTGTCCTTCCTTCAGCACGAGGTTCACCACGCCGGCGATGGCGTCTGAGCCGTACTGCGTGGAGGCGCCGTCGCGCAGCACCTCGATCCGCTCAATCGCGCTGGACGGAAAGGCGTTGAGGTCCACGCCACTCGAGCCCGGCGCCGAGCCGTTGGAGAAGACATTCAGCAGCGACGTCTGGTGTCGTCGCACGCCATTCACCAGCACCAGTGAATGGTCGGGGGAAAGACCGCGCAGCGTGAAGGGCCGCACGATCTCGGTGGCATCCGTCACCGCCTGCTTCGGGAAGTTGACCGATGGTGAGAGGTTGGCCAGGATCTGCGTGGTCTCGGTGGACCCCGATCGCTTCAGCTCCTCGATGGTATAGACATCCACGGGCACGGCCAGTTCCTCCGCCGCCGTGTGCCGTGCACGCGACCCAACCACCACCGGCACGGTCGCCAGCTGATAGGCCGAACGAATGAGCCGAATGTTGAGGTCGGCGGACTGGCCTTCGGTGACCGTGACCACGAGCGACTCGGGATTGAATCCGAGGGCGCGAACCTGCACCACCTGTCGCCCGACGGGCACTCCACCAAGCGAGAAGAAACCACGCGCGGAAGAGACGGTGCGCAGTCCCGTCTGGTTCACGGTGAGGACCGCGCCAACTACCACCGCCCCGGTACTGTCGACCACCCGTCCCTGCAGCGATCCGGACTGCGCCGCCAGCGATCGCCCATAAACACCGAGTAACAACATGGCCGCGGCGAGAACTGCTGTGCGACGCACGATTGAACCTGGCATAACACCCCGTTGGTCTTGAGTGGATAGGGAACCTCTGCACCCACTACATGCCCGCGGCGTGTCTGTCGGCGCGAGCATGCCTCACCAGAAAACGACCCCTCCTCCTTTCCTCGCTAATGGACGGACACCGGTATCCGAAAACGCGCGCTCGAACATGGCATGCACCGGTCGTTTGCGACAGATGCCCCGCACGCCAAATTTGCTGCTGACGAAGAAACGCCAGGGGCACCTTGCGGCACCCCTGGCGTTTTTCCTATCGGTTGGTTGTGTTGTGCCGCTACGATGCGGCGGAGCTCAGGTTACGGCGCCGGCCAAATCGCGCACCGCGCGCTCCAGCATCCGCACCTTCGGCGCGTCACACGATCCCTGCGAATCGGTGCCCAGCTGCGAAGCCATGCCGCTCAGCGCATCCCGGCGCTGGTTGCCCGAGGCCTGCTCGGCGCTGCGCAGCTCCTGCCTTACGGCGGCGATGCGGCCACTCGACAGGCACTTG
>JBDSVW010000163.1:0-6407 GCA_039927015.1 Gemmatimonadaceae bacterium
CCTGGGAGTGCGCCGGTGAAACTGACGAGAACCTGCGGGTGAGAGTCCCGTCCGGTCAACGCCGTAGCAGGCAGGCCGGTACCGAGTCTTGCGGGCGTCGCGGTAACGCGGCGTTCGAAGCGTAGACAGGGATCATGTGGGGTGCCGTGCAACCAGCCTCGAAATCTAGAATCTCGCGAAGGCCGAGGTGCTTCCCAACGCCGAAGGCTGCATGGAGACCCTCGCTATGCGAGAGGGTCCCGCTTCGCCGGGGTAGGTGGCGGCATCACGTATGAAGGGTTCGCGCCGGGAACCGGGAGATCCGACCGGGACCATCGATGGGTCATCGATGGGGATGCGACGCGAGGGGCGACCGGAGCGTGGCATTGAGCTGAGGTCGGAAGTCGGACCAGCTCGTAGTACCAACGAAGCACCCGAAGGCAACGAGGGTGTGGAGGGAAGGGGCTGGCGGGAAGGGATCCCACTGGAAGGCGCCACGGTCCGGACCCAGAGCCGGGTCGCCGTGCTGCCCCATCTCCAGCGGGTGCACGATGCAGCGCGGCACGACAAGCGCGCCCGATTTACGGCGTTGCTGCATCATGTCGATGTCGCAGCCTTGACGCGCGCGTTCCGGCGAGTGAAGCGGAAGGCGAGCGCGGGAATCGACGGGGTCACGGTGAGTGCCTACGAGCAGCAGTTGGGATGCAATCTCCACGCCCTCTGCGAACGGGTGCACACTGGGCGGTACCGGCCGTTGCCGGTCCGGCGCGTCTTGATCCCCAAGTCAGATGGCGGGCAGCGACCGCTGGGTGTCCCTGCACTGGAGGACAAGATCGTGCAGGGAGCGGTGGCGGAGGTGCTCAATGCCATCTACGAAGTGGATTTCCTCGGATTCTGCTACGGCTTTCGCCCGAAACGGAATCCGCATCAAGCGCTGACGGCGCTCCACACGGCAGTGATGACGCGGCACGTGAACTGGGTCCTCGACGCGGACATTCGCAAATTCTTCGATTCCGTGGACCACGGATGGCTGTTGCGAATGGTCGCGCACCGGATCGCCGACCCACGAGTCCTGCGGCTGCTTGCGCAGTGGCTCCGGGCTGGGGTGATGGAGCAGGGTGAGTGGCACGAGACGACAGTGGGCACGCCGCAGGGCGCGGGCATCAGCCCGCTCCTGGCGAACATCTACCTGCACTACGTCCTGGATCTGTGGGTTCAACGCTGGCGGCGACGGAACGCGCGAGGGCGAGTCAGCTTCGTGCGCTACGCTGACGACTTTGTGATGGGCTTTCAGACGGGCCACGATGCACGGCGGATGCGCGCCGATCTTCAGGAGCGACTCGAACACTTCGGACTGCAGCTCCACGAAGAGAAGACGCGTGTGATCGAGTTCGGCCGCTTTCCCGCGTTGGCGCGCAAGCAACGGGGAGAGCACCGACTTGGCACCTTCGCCTTCCTGGGATTTACCCATTATTGTGGGTGGACTCGGGACGGCCGGTTCGTGGTAAAGCGGAAGACGCAACGGCAACGCGTCACGGGGAAGCTCACGGCGCTGAACGACGAAGCGAAGCGGCGGCGGCATGAACCGGTGCGCGATCAGCATCAGTGGCTGTGTCAGGTGCTGCGGGGCCACTATGCCTACTTCGGCCTCCCGAGCAACTTCCGGGCGCTCCACGCGTTCTCCCATCACGTGCGACGGATCTGGTTCCGCGCGTTGTACCGGCGGAGTCAGCGACGCCTTACGTGGGAAGGGTTCGCGGCGCTCTTGAACCGGTTCCCGCTGCCACAAGCTCGCATCACGCACCCGCGCCTGGCATGACGCGGTGTCTCGGGGTGACCTTCGCGAAGAGCCGTATGCGGGAAATCCGCCCGTACGGATCTGTGAGGGCGAAGCCGAATGGCCTAGCTACTCGACCAGACCCCCCGTGCGCTGGCGCGCGTGTCGCATCCGTCATTGCCACCGTACTCATTCCGCACGTATAGTCCGAAGTACCTGCGCCTGTCGAGACAGTGGGCAACGCTGGCGAGCATTACCTCCGCGTGCGACGTTGTCGAACTCTAGTTGGAGCAAACGGCTGGTCTGTTGTCCGCGCGCTGCGCGCGCTCTGTTTCCCTCGGCCGCAGCTAAACATTGTGTTAGCCAGACAAGATTCGAAAGGAACCGGGTTACTCGTCAACCATCCTGAGCAGGAGACGTCGACATGACACCGATCACGAGTGTTGCCGAAGCATTCTTCTCCGCCTGCGAGACGGGCAAGGGATGGGAGGCCTGCAGCGTCCATTGCACGCCTGAGGCGACCTTTAGCGCCCAAGCCGAGCCGCTACTCGACGTGAAGACGCTCGCGCAATACACAGACTGGATGAAGGGCATCATGACGGTTCTGCCGGACGGGCGCTACGAGCTCAAGTCCTTCGCGACGGACGCAACACGGAACAGCGTTGCCGCATACGCCGTGTTCCATGGCACTCATACCGGTCCCGGCGGCCCGGTTCCGCCGACAGGGCGTCGCACTAGCACCGACTACGTGTACGTCATGCAGTTCGAGCGCGACAAGATCGTCCATGTGACCAAGATATGGCACTCCGGGCTGGCGATGAAGCAGCTCGGCTGGTCCTAACCGCTGTCGCGGATAAACGTCCGAGGGGCCTCCCGTACTGCGCAGCACTTGACGCCTAACCAGCCGTCGCGGGAACGTGCCTCACTTTGGTTGACACATCCACCTAACGCGAACGGAGGTGTCCCACGGCGCGCGCAAGTCCGCGGAAGGTCCGCAGGTATAGTGACGCGTGTAAGGCAGTGCCAGTAAACAAACTTTACATATTGGCATGTGGCTTGATGGCGTAGTTCCACGCGCCATGAAAGGCGTGTGGCCACAGGCTCACCGCCGCGAACTCGGCATCAGACACTTTGTGGCCGACGGGATACCGGCGCCGATCCAGGCGACACGTCACCCGGAGCCCCTTCGCGGTCGTGGTCTTGGCGATCAACTGCACGATGGTTTCGTAGTCGCTCAGTGGTTCCCCGCGCCAGTTGGACGAGATGAAGGAGAACAGGCGGTGCTCGACCTTGTTCCACTTGCTGGTCCCCGGCGGGAAATGACACACCCGGATCGTGATCTGCGCCTCGTCCGCGAGCGCTTGCAGCCGGACCTTCCACTGCCGGAGCCGATAGCCGTTGCTCCCGCCGCCGTCTGCGGTAATCAACAGACTCCGCGCGACGGGATAGAGCCGCCGTCCCTCGGCGCGCCACCACCCACGGATCGACGCCACGGCGAACGCACCTGTGTCGTGATCCGTGCCGACGTTCACAAACCCGGTATTGCGCCCCAAGTCGTAGATGCCGTACGGATACGCTCGCGGCACCGTCGGACTCGGAAAGTCATGGACCTGCACCTGCTGCGGCGCCTTCGCCCGACGCCACTGCCGTCCCGCGTTGTAGTAGTTCCCGAGTAACTCCTTCTTCTTCGTATCGACCGAAATGACCGGTCGCTTCGCGGCCAGGGCCTTGCGGACCTCGTCACTGATGAACCGGAACTGCGCGTCCCGGTCCTCGTGATCGTCGCCTTCCTCCGTCTTCCGATTCCCCTGCAGGCTATAGCCGATGGAGCGCAACAACTCGCCCACGGTCTCCCGACTGATCGGATGCCCGGCCGCGGTGAGTTCCGCCGCGAGGACCCGCGTACTCTTGTTGGTCCACCGCAGCGGCGATTCCGGGTCGCCGCGCGTGAGCGGCTCGACCAAGGCGTCGAGTCGATCGGGAAGATCCGGATCGCCGACTTCGAGCATCGGTCGCCCGCCGCCCACACGGCGTACGCGGCCCGCCGCCAAGGGCGCCGCGTCCAGCTCCCGCAGCCCCTTCGTGATCGTGACGCGGGACAACCCGCACACGCGACTGATGAGCGACACGCCGCCGTGCCCGAGTTGCCGCGCCTCACTGGCCGCAAACAGGCGGCGCCCACGCTCATCCAAATGCGGCCACAAGCGGGCGACCTTGTCCTGCAGCGCACGGGGAGCTGGCATGACGCACAAGATACACTCGCCAGTGACCTGTGTATAGGTTATTTAAAGGCGGCGCCTAAGCTGACGGCGGTGCGCGTGTCGCAGCCGCCGAGCATGCAAGTGAAGAGCGTCGCCGCTGGCTTGGACATTCACCTGTTCATGCTGTCCCGCTAGCGCACGGAGGTACGAGAAGGGGTGCGGCGCGGGCGGCTCCCACGCCGCGCGCCGGCGGGTTCCTCCTGCAAACTCGCGCAACTGCAAGCCCTGGAGCGCGCGCACGCGCTGTTGCAGGAGGAGCACGACCTCCTCGTCGCGGGCGAGTGGCGCTACCTCGCCGTCGTGATGGATCGCTACTCCCGGCGTATTCACGCTGCAACGGCGCTGCGACGCGGCGGTGACCTGCGCGGTGCTGCAGACGTCCGTGCGCGTTCTCCGCCACTTCTTCCGGTATTACAATCACACGCGCCTGCATTCCTCCCTTGGCTTTCGGTCGCCGGTTGACTACGAAAGGCAGGCGGCGTAACTCCCCAGCAACTGTCAACCAAAGTGGAGCAGGATCCTGGTAGCCCGGCGTGTCCACGGTGCCACGGCACCGGGAGGTCAACGACTTTCTGGCCGGGAAGATCTGTCGCGACCTTGAGATCGCCGAGCCATGATGCCTGACGCTTGGCGTTAGAGAGCTGCCAACGGCGTTCTCAACGCGTGTGATTGCTACGACGACAACCCGACGAGTCGGTGCTGCGGTGCGCAGATCATTTGGGTGGCGCCTGGCCCGAGCAGCCAGGCACGGATGGCGCCACTCGAGCGCTCGACGTACTGTGGCGGGTATGCGCTCGCGTGTTCTTGGCCCCCTGCTACTCTTGTCGGCCTGCTCAGGCACCGGCGAGAGACCTGATCCAGCGACTGGATGGACTGCTGTCGACTCGGCGCGCGTGGACGCGATTCTGGCACCGCTCGTCGCTGCGCATGAGTTCATGGGCGCCGTGGCGTTCGTGCGCGACGGCAAGGTGGTCCACGCACAGGGTGAGGGCATGGCTGACGTCGCCGCGGGCCGCGCCTTTACGCCTGCAACTCCCGCAGACGGCGGCTCGCTTGCCAAGACGCTCACCAGCGCCGCGGTATGGACCCTCGTTAACGAGCGGCGAATCGTGGTCGATACGCCGGTGACCGCTTACGTCGGCGAATTTCCCCACGCAGCGACGACAGTTCGCCAGTTGATCGCGCATACGAACGGCCTCCCCCCAAACTATGAGTCGTTTGACCCGTACTTCGGACCGAACGAACTCCGCACGACAGTAGGACTCCTCGCCGTCGTGCGTCGAGTAATGCCGAAGCCGCGTTTCGCGCCCGGTACGCGCTTCGAGTACTCGAACCTTGGCTTCGACGTCGCCGCGCTGGTCGTCGAGCGCGTCACTGGGCAGCCGATCGCGACCTTCTTCCGCGACCGATTCCTCGCGCCGCTCGGCATGAACTCGGCCTTCGCGCGGCCGGGGCGGTTCGCCGATTTTCCCGGCCCGCGCACGTTGGGCCATCGATGGGCCGACACAGCGTGGGTGGTCGTCGACGTGTTTGACAACGAGGCATTTATCGGCGGATCGAACGTTTACTTTTCCGCCCTCGACCTCGCTCGCTGGGCCGGGGCGCACGCGAACGGCACCGCGCTGCTCCCCGCCATCCAATCGCTTGGACAGGAGCGCCCGGTCATCGACGGGCGACCGTCCCCTATTACCGGCCTGAGCTGGTACTGCGACGATTCACAAGAGCGCTGCCAGTACACTGGTGCGATCAATGCCTTTCACAGTCTCGCCTATTGGGACCGCGAGCGCGGCGAGGCGGTCGCGATGGTCAGCAACAGCGACCTCGCGCCCTGGACGCAGATCACCCTCCAGCGTGACCTCGTCATGGCGCTCGCGGGGCGCGAGCCCGACCGGGCGCCGCGACCGGCGTTCGTCACCGTTGACGCGCGCCGGCGCGATGCGGTCGCCGGACGCTACGCCGCGCTCGGTGGCGATACGATCACCGTCACCAACACCCGCGACGTTCTCCGCCTTCGGGTCGGTCGTGGCCTCGAGTTCGATGTCTTTCACGTCGCGCCGGACGAGTTCTACGTTCCCGGGCTCGATTACTTCCTGGGCTTCAGCGGCCACGCCGACGCGCGCCGGATTCACGTTCGTTCAATGTTCGATGACTTCGCCGCCCCTCGCATCCCGTGATGCGAGCGGTCGGCGGCCGCCCTGTCTAGCTCTAGTTGGTGCTGACGGCTGCGCCATGGTGGCGGCCGCTGCGTGGCTGCTTGGTCGAGAGTCTCCGCCGAGCGCTCGGCACGTGGTGCAGCATCCGCTACCCCCGCATGACGGGCGAGGCGGATCCCACGCTGGCGGCGTGGCGCCCGGTCCTTGAGCGGTAGCTGGCCGCGCTCCGGCCCGACG
>JBDSVW010000164.1:0-3809 GCA_039927015.1 Gemmatimonadaceae bacterium
TCGCGCACCACGCGAACGGGCTCACCGGCACGCAGGCCATTCACCAGCTTCGTCCACGACTTGCCATAATCGGTCGACTTGTACACATACGGCGCCGGGTCTCCCACGCGATCCTTGCGGAAGGCGACGTACACGGTGGCCGCGTCATGTGGCGAGACGTCGATCTCGTTCACAAGGCCATCCCCCGCACCGGCCGGCGTTACGTTCGTCCACGTGGCGCCCCCGTCACGCGTCAGCTGCATGGTGCCGTCGTCGGTGCCGACGTACAGCGCGCGCGCGTCGTGCGGCGATTCCTCGATCACCACGATCGTGCCGTACACCTCACCGCCGGCGCCCTCGTTGGTGATGGGTCCGCCCCCCCAGCCCTGACGCGACTTGTCGTTCTTCGTCAGGTCGGGCGAGATGGGCGTCCACGTCTGGCCACGGTCGGTGGTGCGAAAAAGCACGTTGCCGCCGTGGTACACGACCTTGTCGTCGTGCTGCGACACGAGAATCGGCGCCGTCCAGTTGAAGCGATAGCGCGTCTTGTCGGTGGGCTCGGTGAGGTTCATCTCGGGCCACGGCATGATCTCGCGCGTGAGGCCGGTCTCGCTGTCCAGCTCATTGATGATGCCCTGGTAGCAGCCGCCGTACACGTAGCGCGGGTTCTTCGCACTCACACCAACGTTGGCGCTCTCGCAGCCGGGCCCATCCCACCAGTCGCGCACGCCGATGGCGCCATCCTCGCTACGGCTGCGGATGATCACCGACGAGTTGTCCTGCTGTCCCGCGTACAACTTGTACGGATAGGCATCGTCCACGGTCACGTGATAGAACTGCGCCGTGGGCTGGTTGTCCTGCGTGCTCCAGCTCTTGCCGCCGTCGAGCGAGATTGTCGCCCCGCCGTCATTGGCGTTGATGAGATAGTCGCTGTTGGTGGGGTTGATCCAGAGTCCGTGATTGTCGCCGTGCGCGGCCTGCACGGTCTGGAACGTCTTGCCGCCGTCAATCGAGCGCAGCACGGGGGCGTTCATGACCCACACCACCTCCGCGTTGTGCGGATCGGCGATCACGTCCATGTAGTACCACGACCGCGTCTGGATCAGCCGGTCCTCCGACATCAGGCGCCACGTCTTCCCCGCGTCATCGCTGCGGAACAAACCGCCCTTCTCTGCCTCGATAATCGCGTACACGCGATCTGGATTCGCCGGCGACACGGCTACGCCCATGTTGCCCATCAGCTTCGGCAGTCCTTCCGTTAGGCGCGTCCAGCTGTCGCCGCCGTCGGTGCTCTTCCAGATGCCGCTGCCCGGCCCGCCACTGCGCACCATCCACGGCGTGCGCTGGTGATCCCAGAAGCCGGCGTACAGGATGCGGGGGTTGCTGGCGTCCATCGAGAGGTCGGCCGCGCCGCTGGTCGCATTCTCACCCTTCAGCACCAGCGTCCAGTTCTTGCCACCATCCATCGAACGGTAGATGCCGCGTTCGGCGGTGCCCTTCCAGCGGTCGCCCTGCGCCGCCACGTAGACTACATCCGGATTGCCAGGATGCACCCGTACCGCGGAAATCTGCCTGGTCGCGGCGAGTCCCACGTTGGTCCAGGTTCGGCCCTCGTCGGTGCTCTTGTAGACGCCATCGCCATACGTGGACGACTGCCCGCGAATGGCGTGCTCGCCGGTACCGACGTAGATGACGTTCGGGTCCGACGGCGCCACGGCAATGGCGCCAATGCTGCTGGTCTTGAAGTAGCCGTCGGAGATGTTGCGCCAGCTGAGGCCCGCATCGTCGGTGCGCCACACACCGCCGCCGGTGTAGCCGGCGAAGTACGTCAGGGGCTTGGTCGGAATGCCCACGGCGGCATTGGCGCGACCGCCGCGCCACGGTCCGATGCTGCGCCAGGTGAGCGCGCGAAAGACGCTGCTGTCGAACGGTGTCGGCGCGGTCGCCGCAGGCCGGGCCTGCGCGCCAAGCGCCACGGACAGCGAGCCCGCCATGGTCAGCGCCACGAGGGCGGAACGAACGAATGGAGAAGACAGCATCGAGGGGGGTGCACAGGGGTTCAAGATCGACCGGCCCGGATGAACCGGCGATCGCAACGGGCGGGAATGGCCTCGCGTGAAGTCTACGGATGCAGGCGCCTACCGCAACGTACGGAAACGAGGCCCGCCCTGCTGCGTTCGTCATGGTGGAACACCACGCCGCGTGACAGCAACCGCGGGCGCTCCGCGCCTGTCGCGCGCCGTACGGGGAGAAAGCGCAGCCATTGCCCCGTGCGCGACCCTTTGTCGTCACGTAGACTTTGGCCTGCGCGATGCCGTCTCCCCCGTCATCCTCGACATGACCCCTGCCACTTCCTCGGGCGCCGACAAGAAGCCGCATCTGGCCTCTCCGGACGAGAATCCCTCCTTTACGAAGGGACTCTTCCTCGGTGAGATCCTCGAAGACCTGGTCTTCCCCTTTCCGCGCCTCACGGCCGACGAGAAGGAGAGCCTGGGCGCGATTCTCGACGCCTTCCGCGCCTTCGCCGCGGATCACGTGGACGCCCGCAAGCACGATCACGACGGACGCTTTCAGGACTCGATGCGCGAGGCCTTCCACGCGTTAGGCCTCATGGGCCTCAACATCCCGGAGGAATACGGCGGCTTCGGCGCGTCGGCCAAGGTCTTCAACCGCGTCTTTGGCGAGATCGGCGCTACCGATCCGTCCCTCGCGGTGTACTTCGGCGCCCACCAGTCCATCGGCTGCAAGGGCATCACCCTGTTCGGCACGGAAGCACAGAAGACGAAGTACCTGCCGCGGTGCGCCTCGGGCGAGATGGTCGCGGCCTTCTGCCTCACCGAGGCCGGTTCGGGCTCGGATGCGCAGGCCATGAAGACGCGCGCCGTTCCCTCGGCGGATGGCTCGTACTATACGCTCAACGGGACCAAGATCTGGATCTCCAACGCGGGCTATGCGGGCCTCCTCACCGTCTTCGCCAAGGTGCCCGCGGACGTGGATGGCGTGAAGAAGGAGCGCGTCACCGCCTTCATCGTGGAAGCTGCCTCCGAAGGCGTGAGCCTGGGCAAGCTGGAGGAGAAGATGGGCATCAAGGCATCCGATACGCGCGCCGTGTCGTTCGACAACGTGCGGGTGCCAGCCGAGAATCGCCTGGGGGAGGTGGGGCACGGCTTCAGGATTGCCCTCGAGATCCTCAACTCGGGACGCCTCGGACTCGCGGCCGGTTCCGCACGCGGCGCGCGCGAGATCCTCAACGAGGCGCTGAAGTACGCCTCGCAGCGCGAGCAGTTCGGTCGCCCCATCGCGTCGTTCGAGATGATCAGGCGGAAGTTTGCCCTGGCCGCTGCCGATATCTACGCCGCCGACGCGGCCTGGATGCTGACCGCAGGCATGGTCGATCGAGGCGGAATCGACTTCTCGCTCGAGACGGCTGCGTGCAAGATCCTGGCATCGGAAATGGGATATCGCGCCGCCAACGAAGCGCTGCAGATCGCCGGCGGCGTGGGCTACTCCAAGGAGTTTCCCTACGAACAGGCGGTGCGCGACTCGCGCATCATGCTCATCTTCGAAGGCACGAACGAGATCCTGCGCGCCCTCGTCGCCCTCATGGGCCTGCAGCAGCCGGGGGAGCGCCTCAAGGCACTCGGCAATGCCCTCCAGGATCCCATCAACAAATTCGGCGCCATCTCCAGCTACCTCGCCGGGCGCGCCAAGAGCACCCTCAGCGCCCCGTCGTTCGACAAGGTGCACGAGGAACTCGCCGACGAGGCCGACCTGGTGGCCTCGCAGGTGCACGACCTCGGGCGCGCCGTGGAATGGGCGCTGCGCAAGCA
>JBDSVW010000165.1:0-5205 GCA_039927015.1 Gemmatimonadaceae bacterium
GGTGGTTCCGTGTTTCTGTACCGCCGGGCGGGAGCGTGTAACTGGAATGACGGGCGGGGGCTAAGCGGCCCGAGCGAGGGGCGTCGGGTGGAAGGAGACTTCGTCGGGGGTCCGGTCGGTCAGGCTCGCGTGCGGACGCTGCGTGCTGTAGTCGGTGAGAAAGCGGCCGATGCCAGCGGTGGCGGCGGACACGGAGTCGTACGACGGAAGCAGCGGCCGCAGTGACCGCCGGAGCTTCATCGGCTCAGCTAGCGCACGTAGACCGTCTTGGCATTCTGGAACTCGAGCAGGCCGTGGCGCGACAGCTCACGCCCGAAGCCGCTCTCCTTGATCCCGCCAAAGGGGAGACGTGGATCCGACTTGACGAAGGCGTTGACGAAGCACGCCCCAGCCTGCAGCTCGTCGGCGGCGATGCGCTCGCCGCGCGCCACGTCGCTGGTGAAGACCGCCGCACCCAGCCCGAAGGACGTGTCGTTCGCCACCCTGATGCCGGCCTTGGCATCCTTGACCGGGATGATCGAGGCGACCGGCCCGAAGAACTCCTCCGTGTAGGCGGGCATCCCCTTCTTCACGTCGCTCAGCACGGTCGGCGGATAGAAGAAGCCAGGGCCACTCGGGACGGTCCCACCCAGCAGCAGGCGGGCCCCCTTGGCCAGGCTGCGTTGCACCTGATCGTGCAACGTGTCGCGCAGGTCGGCACGGGCCTGAGGGCCCAGGTCCACCCCCTCGCGGAACGGATCGCCCGACACGGCGCGGCGCATCCGCTCTACGAAGCGCCGCTCGAACTCGGCGCGGATCGGCTCGACGACGAGGAAGCGCTTGGCAGCAATGCAGCTCTGCCCGGAGTTGAGCAGCCGGCTCGTCGCGCACGCCTCCACGGCGAGGTCTAGGTCGGCGTCCTCGAGAATGAGGTACGGATCGCTCCCGCCCAGCTCCAGCACACACTTCTTGAGGCGGTAGCCCGCCTCCTTGGCCACCGCCTTGCCCGCTCCGGTGCTCCCGGTGAGCGTGACGGCCGCGACCTGCTTGTGGCGGATGACCTGCTTCGACTGCGGCACCGAGATCAGCAGCGTGCGAAACAGCCCCTCGGGGAAGCCGGCGTCACGGAACACCTGCTCGATTGCCAACGCACACCCCGGCACGTTAGGCGCATGCTTCAGGAGCCCCGCGTTGCCCCCCATCAGTGCCGGCGCCGCGAAGCGGAAGACCTGCCAGAACGGGAAGTTCCACGGCATGATCGCGAAGACGATGCCGAGCGGACGGTAGGTCACGTAGCTCGTGCTCGCGTCGGTGGCGATGACTTCACGTTCGAGGAACGCGGCCGCGTGGTCCGCGTAGTACTCGCAGACCAACGCACACTTCTCCGCCTCGCTGCGCCCCTGCGCCAGCGGCTTTCCCATCTCACGCGCCATGAGCTCGGCGAATTGGCTGGCGCGCTCGTGCAGGATGCGCGCCGCGGCGCGCATGAAATCGGCGCGCGCCCCCATCGGGACCTTCTGCCAGCTCTCAAAGGCGCGCTGCGTGCCGGCAATCGCTGCCCGGGCCTCGGACCAGCTGATGTCGTCATGTGTGGCGATCGTTTCGCCCGTCGCCGGATTGATGGCTATGTGACTCATGCGTTGCTCCGCTCGCCCCTGGGCACGGCACCGAACGAGAGCGTCAGGGTGGTGTCCTGGAAGGCATCGATGGATTGTCGCAGCGAGCGGTCGGCCCAATGCAGCGCCGTTCCTCCCGAATGCGGTTCGTACACGGCGGTGTAGAGCGTCCCCCAGCCGCGTGCGAAAGAGGATTGGTACAGCGGTGGCTCAAGCTACCGCGCGACAAAACGGTCGGCGGTCTCACCCGGATCGTCGAGCCGCGCGATGAGGTACTGTTCCCGGTCGACGGTGGCGGTGGCCTCGGCAAAGACCTCCCACTCGATGTGGCGCTGGTGATTGGTGGCGTACGCGCAATGCGCGACGAACGGTGAACAATCCGGCGCAAGGTACACGGTCTGGAAGGCCCCCTGCTTGTCGAGCAGCGTCACGTTGTACGACATGTGCGTGGAATCCGCAGCAGCGTGGCGACCCCTTCCTCCACGGTGCGACACGTCTCGAGTACATAGCGCAGGATCAACGGCATGCCGAATCCTTCGCCGACCGCCTTCCGCCCGCCGAAGGACAGCGACACGACCAGACCATCCTCATTGATGCCGTCGAGCAGTCCCCACAGCGAGTCGGACATGCCGACCACGCGGCGCCCGGTCCAGCTCGTCACCAGCTGCACGGCGTCCCACAGCATCGGGTGGTAGTCGTAGTTCCGCGCGAGAATGGGCGGGCCGCCCCGCCACACCGCCTGCGAGCACGCCGTGAGGTACGGCGTGGGACACCAGAGCGAGAGAAGACGCGCCACGCTGTCGCTCCCACCCGCCAGCTCGACGAGACGCTCGTACGTCGGCAGCAGCTCCGGCATGTGCGTGCGCAACGCCCGCAGCGAGGCCATGTACGACGGCCTCGCTCGCCTCGACGCGACTCCAGGCCGCGAGCACTTCTTCCTCGAGGATAGTCAGCCCGCGATCCAGGGCGGCGTCGGAAATCACCAGCGGGCTGAGGATCCGGATCACGTTGCCGTGAATCCCCGCCGAGATCGCGAGGATGCCGCGCCGCAGGGCGTGCGCCAGCACCTCCTTCACGAACGCGCTGGCCGGTCGCGCGGGGTCGCCGTCTTCCACGAACTCCACGCCGATCATTGCACCCAGGCCGCGCACCTCGCCGATCATGGGGCAGTGGGACTGCAGGCTCGCGAAGCGCGAGCGGACCATCTCGCCGATCGTCATCGCGCGCGCGTTCAGCTGCAATTCCTCCATGGCATCGATCGCCGCGAGCGAGGCCGCGCACGCCACCGGATTGCCGCCGTATGTCCCGCCCAGCGTGCCCGGCGCCGCTGCATCCATGACGCTCGCCTTGCCGATCACGCAGGAGATGGGGAGACCTCCGCCCATCGATTTGGCCCATGTCGACAGGTCGGGAATGACGCCGTAGTGCTCGTATGCCGCCCAGCGCCCCGTGCGACAAAAGCCGCTCTGCACCTCGTCGAGTATCAGCACGATGCCCTGCTCGTCGCAGATGGCTCGCAGCGCCCGCAGCCACTCGATCGGCACGGGGATGACTCCCCCTTCGCCTTGCACCGGCTCGACGATGATCGCCGCCACATCCTTCGCCGCCACTGTATCGAGGAACGCGTCGCGCAGCCGCTGCACCTCCGACTGCATGTACGCCTCGCGATCCAGCCCCGCCCCGTGGTGGAAGTAACTGGGAAACGGGAGTCGATAGATCTCTGGCGCGAACGGCCCGCATCCGGCCTTGTAGCCGACCTTGGAGGTCAGCGACATCCCGAGCAGCGTGCGCCCATGAAAGCTCCCGGTGAAACAGACCACCGCAGGGCGCCCGGTGGCCTGCCGCGCGATCTTGATCGCGTTCTCGACCGTCTCGGCGCCGCTGTTCAGCAGCACGACCTTTGTCTCGTCGCCGTGAGGAAAAAGCGACACCAGCCGCTCGCACAGCGCCACGTACGGTTCGTATGTGGCCACATGGAAACAGGTGTGCAGCAGCTTGTCGGCCTGAGCCGTGATCGCGGCCACCACCTTCGCATTTCCGTGTCCGACGTTCATCACCCCGATGCCGCCGGCGAAATCGAGCAGTTCGCCCCCCTCCATGTCGTGCAGGTTGGCGCCGGAGGCGTGATCGATCGTGGCAGCAGTGACCATCGGTACCCCGCGCGCAACCACGGCAGTCCGGCGCGCGATCAGGGCGTCATTCTTTCTCATTCGAATCCTCCCGGGCCATCAGGGGA
Organism: Gemmatimonadaceae bacterium; assembly: GCA_039927015.1. Classification (GTDB taxonomy): domain Bacteria; phylum Gemmatimonadota; class Gemmatimonadetes; order Gemmatimonadales; family Gemmatimonadaceae; genus SCN-70-22. Next base: position 3,832 of record JBDSVW010000165.1, read on the forward strand.
CTGTGCGCGGGCCTCGCACCGGGGAAACGCGCCGGCGGGAACCACGACGTGCCAGCGTGCGGCAAAGTTCGCTAACAGCTTGTAAACTATACACTTACGGGCTGTCTTTTGCAAGCTGATCAGGCAATTGTACGTCCCCGAACGCCTCCCGACGCGGGGCAGCACCGACCGGCGCTTCGCATCGTCGAAGCGCGCCCGGGTGTCGCGCGGCGTGTGGTCGTCGTGGGCACTACCACCGCCGCGGCCACCCCTCTAGCTCCGCGTCTGGAACGACTGCAGCGTCACCCGATACTCCTTGGTGGTCGCATCGAACGCAACGCGATACGCCGTGGGGTACCGGCCCGGCTGCGCATACTTCGCGGGCACCTTCAGCGCGATCGTCTCGTTAGGCTTCGACTCCAGGAATGTTTTGGACGTCATCGGCTCGATGAACACCATCTTGCCGTCGTAAAAACCGTAGATCATGGTGCTCGTGAACGGCGAACCGTGGAACTCGCGTGCGCTGGGGTCCGCCCAGTGGTTGCCCATCCGCGGAATGCCCATGGCATCCGGCGTGTACCCGGGCGGCGTCTCCTCGGCGGACGGCGCCCGCATGAGCTTGGCGCCATACAACGGATCGGAGGGGACGATAGCGTCGCGGGCACTCATCGAGATCAGGTAGTAATGGACGTCGAAGTGCGGCACGGTGTACACCATCGGCGGCGGATGACCTTGGGGCTGCCAGTTGATCCCGATATGGTTGTAGACCGTGGCGGGCGCCTGGGAAGGCATGGGGATGATGAACTCCGTGGCCGGGAGCGTGGGGGGAAGGTTGCTCAGCGCCCCCTCCGTGAAAATCACGCTCAGCTCCGCCAAATCGTGTGAGCTGTCGAACACCATCTCGCTCCACGCCATGCCGGCTCCGACCGCCACCTGCGGGCCACGGAAGGTTTCATTGCGCGGCGCGGTGGCGTCGTCGCCACACGCTGACAGCGCAATAAGTGTGGCGGCGCACGTTGCGGTTGCGCCTGCCGTCCATCTCTCGATGCTTCCTTTCATTGTATTCGCTCCACTTTCAGGGTGACCCGTTCTCCGGACCCCTTGCCCGGTACGTGGCGTGGAGCGCTATGTACGATGACAGGGTCAGCGCCCGGTGAGGCGCGGGACAGCGCGCGGTGCGGCGCGCAATCGCGGCGGCAGCCCGGGGGCTGATGGTGCAGAAGTCGTGGCAATTGCGAACGCTTGGCGGGCTCTCGCTGCATCGCGCGGAACCCGCCCCCGCGCTCGCCCAACAGGAGCCAGGCGCGACGGCCGCGCTCGCGACCGCCGCGCTCGCGGTGGCCAGCCAGCGGAAGGCCATGGCGCTGCTCGCGATACTGGCGGCGGCCGGAGCGC
>JBDSVW010000166.1:0-10887 GCA_039927015.1 Gemmatimonadaceae bacterium
AATCGCCGAGACGAACCGCGGGGTGATCGCACTGTACGCGGAGCTCGAGGAGACCGCGGAGCAGCTCCGGAACGTGTCGGAATTGAAGAGCCGTTTCCTCGCCTACGTGTCACACGAGTTCCGCACGCCGCTGGCCGCGGTCAAGAGCATGACACGCATTCTCCTCGACCGCCTCGACGGGCCCTTGAGCGAGGAGCAGGAGAAGCAGGTGCTCTTCATGCAGTCGGCCGCGAGTGAACTGCTGGAACTGGTCAACGACCAGCTCGATCTGGCCAAGCTCGAGGCGGGCCGCCTGACGGTTTCGCCGGACTGGTTCGAGATGCTCGACTTCTTCGCGACCTTGCGGGGGATGTTCCGGCCCATCCTGCTGAACGACGCCGTCACGCTCACATTCGAGGCTCCGGACGAGATGGTGCGGATATACTCGGACGACAAGAAGCTGTCGCAGATCCTTCGCAACTTCATTTCCAACGCGCTCAAGTTCACGGCGAGCGGTGAGGTGCGGGTGCGTGCCGTGCTCCATGCCAATGACACGGTGACCTTTGCCGTGAGCGACACGGGCATCGGCATTCCGGAAGAATCGCTGGCCTTTGTGTTCAGCGACTTCGTGCAGGTGGACTCGCCCCTGCAGAAGCGCTTTCGTGGAACGGGACTCGGACTGGCAATCTGCCGGAAATTCGCGCGGCTGCTCGGGGGCGACGTGGACGTTCACAGCACCCTTGGTGAGGGGTCGACCTTTTCCGTCACGATTCCGACGACGCTCGACGTGGAGCCCACGCCATGACGGGCGAGCTTTCCGGGACCATACTTGTGGTCGACGACAACCCGGCGTCCTTATATGCGACGTCGCGCGTGCTCCGGCATGCCGGCTTCGCCGTGCACTCGGCGGACACGGGCATGGCGGCCATCGCCCTGGCCACGCAGCAGCAGATCGACCTAATCGTGCTCGACATCGACCTCCCCGATTTGGACGGATACGAAGTCTGCCGGATGATTCGGGCGAGCCCGTCGCCGAGCCAGGTCCGCGTCGTGCACCTTTCTGCCACGTTCGTGCATGATGTGGACAAGGTGAAGGGCTATGAGGCGGGGGCCGATGGCTTCCTCACGCACCCCGTCGAGCCGACGGTTTTGGTGGCGACGGTCAAGGCGCTGCTGCGAACGCGCGCCGTGGAGTTGCAGCTGGCGCAGCTGCTCGAGCGAGAGCGGACGTCACGGCAGGAAGCGGAGAAGGCGAATCGGGTGAAGGACGAGTTCCTTGCCACCTTGTCGCATGAGTTGCGCAGCCCGGTCAATGCGATCGTGGGATGGGCCGAGGTGGCCCGGCTCCATAAGCCGTCGCCCGAAGTCGTGCACGCGCTGGACGTGATCGTGCGCAACGCGCGATTCCAGACCCAGCTCATCTCCGACCTGCTCGATGTCTCGCGGATCACGGCCGGAAAATTTCAGCTGGACTTGCAGCCGGTGGTGTTGGCCGACGCGGTGGAGGCTGCGGTGGACACCGTGCGCAGCAGCGCCGTGCAACGGCAGGTGACCATCGCCACGACTATCGACCGCTCGATCGGCGTGGTGGAAGGCGACCCGGTGCGGCTCCAGCAGATTGCGGGCAACCTGTTGAACAACGCCGTGAAATTCTCGGAGCCCGGCCATACGGTGACGCTCTCCCTGCGGCGCGAGGGAGATGAAGCGACCCTGGAGGTGGTCGACACGGGTCGCGGAATCGAAGCGGCCTTGCTGGACCAGATCTTTGAGCGCTTCTGGCAGGATGACACGAGTTCGCGGCGCAGTCACAGCGGCTTGGGCCTGGGCCTGGCGATCGTGAAGCATCTGAGCGAAATGCACCGCGGTCGGGTGAGTGTACGAAGCGATGGGCTGGGGAAGGGCGCCATCTTCACGGTGACCATCCCGATCGCACTCGCGAGTGTCCGCACGGTCACGCCGGGGCTGGCGGTGCGGGGGTTGGGGGTGGCGCAGGACCTGACGGGTTTGCGCGTGCTGATTGTGGACGACGACGAAGACGGGCGGCAGTGGGTACGGCACATCGTGGTGGACGCCGGCGCGGAGGCGCTGGATGTCGGCGACGTGGGCAAGGCACTCGACGCGGTGGAGAGTTTCACGCCGCATGTACTGGTAAGCGACCTGGCGATGCCCAACCGCGACGGCTTCGATCTGCTGGGCCTTCTGCGTGCGCGCGGCCATACGCCCGAATCCTTGCCCTCGATCGCCCTGTCGGCGTTCGCCAGTGCCGAGCATCGCGACCGAGCCTTCGAAGCGACGTTCCAGTCGTTTCTCTCCAAGCCGCCCGATCCGCGGGAGCTGATCGCCGTGGTGGCGATGCTCGGGGCGCGTCGACGCCAGCGCAGCGTGGAGACGCCGCCGGCGTAGCAGCGGCCGTCGGCAAGGCGGTGTATCTGCACGCGTTGTGGAAGCACTGCTCCGCGGTCCCGACGTCACCCTGACCCAGTCCGATCGAGACCCCGGCCCTGATCGGCTTCGCCTAACGCACGCCGAGCGCACGCCGAGCGCACGCCGAGCGCACGCCTAACGCACGCCAACCGCACGACCCGTGTCGTGTACGCGATGCCATCGGGCGTCTCGCCCGCCGCCAAGGTAGGCCACCACGCTCCCCTCGCCGACGTGCACCAGCAGCACGTTGCCGCTCTGCTCCGCGGTCACCGCGACCAGGCTGTCGCCGGGAAGCAAGACGATGCCGTGCGGGCGCCGATAGTCGCCAAGGTCGATGGTGCGCAGCACGCGACGAGCGACGACATCGATGACCGTCCGCGTCTTGCCGCGCTGTCCGGAATAGTCGGTCACGACCGCTGGCGACGCCAGCGATTGGCAAACGAGGACGGCCATGCGCATTTGCGCGGCAGTTCTGCGCAATGCGTGGTACGGCCCCTTCACGGCCATGTCATCCCGTCACCGCTGCCGCTCGCCGGAGAACTCCCGTGGCCACGACCTGCTCCCGCCCGCTCGCCCCGTTCCTGACCGCCCTGCTCGCCCTCCTCCTGAGCGCCTGCGGCGGTGGCGGAAGTGACGCCGGCACCGGGCCCAATCCCCAGCCGACTGCGGGGAGCTTCAGCATGACGCTGACACCCGCATCGCTCTCGGTGGAGCAGGGGGCCAGCGGATCAGTCACGGCGGCGATCACCCGCTCCGGAAGCTTCACCGGCGCCGTGACGCTCTCGGCAGAAAACGTCCCCGCGGGGCTCACGCCGACCTTCACTCCTAACGTCGTCGCCGCCGGAACGGCCTCGGTCACCCTCTCCGTCGGTGCCGCCAGCACGGTGGCACCCGGTAACTACAGCTTCGTCGTGCGTGGGCAGGCCAGCGGGATCACCGACCAGACGGGCACGGTCACGCTGAGCGTGACCGCCAGGCCGGCCATCGTCATGACGCTCTCTCCAGCGTCTGCTTCGGTGCCGCAGGGGGCAAACAGCGCGTTCACCGCGACCATCGCCCGCATCAACTTCACCGCCTCGGTGGCGATCGACGTGGCCGGCGCACCGGCCGGCGTCACGACCTCCGTCAGCAGCAACGGCGACGCGCACACGATCTCCGTCGGCGTGGCGGCATCGACGGCGGTGGGGAGCTACACCCTCACCGTGTCGGCAAGCGCCACAGGGGTGACGACGGTGAGCGCGACGTATGCCCTCACGGTCGTGGCCCCGCCGCCCGCGTCGATCGCCCTCGCAGCGACACCGAGCGCGCTCAGCATTCAGGCCGGTGGCGCCGTCGGGAGCACCGCGATCGCCATCACGCGCACCAGCTTCACCGGCGCGGTCGTGGTGGCGGTGCAATCCGGTCTCCCGGCCGGCGTCACGGCGACCAACGCCCCGAGCGGGCCCTTCATCGGCAACGCGGTGACGGTGACCTTCGCCGCCTCGGCGGCCGCGGTGCCCGGCACCTACAACGTCGTGCTGCAGGGAGCCGGCTTCCAGGCCGCGCCGGGGACCGTGACGGTCGCCCTCACGGTCGCGCCGGCAGCCAGCGGCTCCAGCGTGGCGCTGAGCGCCGCGCCGGGGGCGCTCACCATCGCCCCGGGGAGCGGGACGACCACCTTCATCACTCTGGCCCGCACCAACTTCTCAGGGACCGTGAATCTCACCGCCACGGGCGCCCCCACGGCCGTGACGCTCACCCTCACGCCGACGACCACGACCGGGAACAGCGCCACGTTAGGCATCGCGGTCGGCGCCGGCGCCACGTCCGGGACCTACCCGATCACCGTCACCGCCTCCGGAGCCGGTCTCACTTCCACCCCGCTCACGATCCCGGTGACCATCTCCTCGGTATCATCGGGGGGGAACGTGGCGTGGACGTTCTGCTCCCTCACCGGCTTCCCGGTCTGGGTCGCTTTTCAGGATGGCGACCCCACGACAGCGTGGACGCAGGTGACGCTGGGCGCGGGCAATCGCTACGCCTTCAACATCTCAAGCCGGGGGGCGGTCGCCTATGTCATGCAGAACAACCCCGACAACTACACGCTGAATGTCGCGTACGGGACGCGCGCCGAGCTGGCGTCGCAGGGGTCGGGCACCTGCCCGGCGCAGGGCTCGATCCTCAAGACGGTGACGGGGACGGTGAGCGGCTTCCTCACCGCGAACGACTTCGTGACCGTCGGCGTCGGCAACGCCATCTCTCCGGTGTGGCCGACGCAGGCACAGCCCAACTTCACACTCACTGGCGTACCCGACGGGTTGCGTGACCTCGTCGCCACGCGCTCGACCTTCAACGTCTCCACTCCCGCCAACCCGCTCCTGCTCAACCGGATCTACCTGCGGCGCGGGATCAACCCGCCCAATCTCAGCTCGGTGGGGACGGTCGACTTCAACGGCCCCGACGCCTTCGCCCCGGCGACGACCTCGGTCGCGATCAACGGCATCGCCAGCGGGGAGCAGGTGTCGGCCTCCAACACCTTCATCACCAACACCCAGTCGTTTGGATCGTTAGGCGCGAGCTCTGCGCTGTCCGGCAATGCGCTCAACCTCTTCATCGTCCCGTCGAACAAGACGGCGGCCGGTGACGTGCAGGCCCTCGCCGTCAACGCCGTGACGATCTCCGGGTCGCAGGTGACGCAGATCCGTTCGGTCACCGCAGTCTTCCGCGACCCGGCCAACGCGATGGTGACGCTGGGCGCGCCGGTGAACCAACCGACGATCTCGACGCTCGCCACTGCCCCCTACGCCCGCCCTCGCGCGCAGTCCGCCCGACAGGCCGAATACCAGGACTTCTGGTCGGCCAACTTCGTGCAGGTCACCACGTCCTCGCGTCGCTCGGTGACGATCACGACATCGCTGGGCTACGTAGGAGCAGGATCGACGATCGACATGGGACTCCCCGATTTCACCGGGGTGGGAGGCTGGCAGAACAGCTGGGGTCCGATCGCCGGCAATCTGGTGAACTGGAATGTTGCGATGACGGGCTGGCAGTCCGCGACCGTCGGCCTGGTGGACGGCGCGCTATACCGGATCGGCCAACGACAGGGAACGTTCACCCCGTAGTCAGCGCCTGCGCAGTCTCGTCCTCTCGTCCTCTCGTCTTCTCGTCTTCTCGTCTTCTCGTCTTCTCGTCTTCTCGTCTTCTCGTCTTCTGTCGTTATCCTCGATCCGTGAATTCGGCACCAGACGCAGTCACTCCACGTAGTATGGAATGTGCGCCCGTTCCGTCCTGGCGGCTGCTGCCCTGAATTCTGATCGATCCGCGATGTATTCCACCTGCATCTTCTGCAACAAATCGCTCGGCCGCAACGAGTCGATCGAGACGTTCCCCGTCGGAGCCCGGCTCGCGTTCGATGCCGCGCGCGGCCGACTCTGGGTCGTGTGCGGCGCGTGCGAACGCTGGAACCTCTCACCCCTGGAGGAGCGCTGGGAGGCCATCGAAGAGGCCGAACGGTTATTCCGGGACACCCGACGCCGCGTGTCCACGGAGCACGTGGGCCTCGCCAAGTTGCGCGACGGCACCACGCTGGTGCGCATCGGCGAGCCGCAGCGCCCCGAGTTTGCCGCATGGCGCTACGGCGACCAGTTCGGCCGCCGGCGCACCCGCGCCGCGTTGGTCGGGGGCGGCGGACTGGCCGCGGTGGCGGGGGTGATTGCGGGTGGCGCCGTTGCCGGCGTGGGCATCGGAGCGTTCGGCTGGATGATCGCACAAATGGGGCAGAGCGTCATCTACGGCGGTCCGGAGAGCGTGGTAGCCCGCATTCCCACGGAGCGGCACGGCCTCATTCACGTGCGCCGACGCCACCTCGGCGAGTCCACGCTATCACCCGCGGCAGACGGATCGCTGTCGCTGCTGCTGCGATTCAAGAACGGTCAGGCGCAATTCACGGGACGCGAGGCGGATCGCATCGCGTCCATCGTGGTGCCCAAGGTCAACCGCTTCGGCGGGAGCAAGGCCCAAGTCGCGGCGGCGGTGTCGGAGATCGAAGCCACGGGGCACTCCGAGGCGTTTCTGTCGCATCTCGCCAAGGTCTCGCATACCTACACGCGCCCGCGCGACACCGCCGCCATGTCTCGGTGGCGCCGTCGCGACCACTCTTCGTTCCACAAATTCGGGCTCTTTGGCCTTCCCGCGTCGTACCGCCTGGCCCTCGAGATGGCGCTGCACGAGGAGTCCGAGCGGCGCGCAATGGAGGGAGAGATGCAGGAGTTGGAGCGCGCCTGGCGGGACGCGGAGGAGATCGCGGCTATTTCGGACAACCTGTTGGTGCCGGAATCGGTGGATGCCGCCTTCAGGAAGCTGAAGGGAGGCTGAACAATTGCGGCACGGCACGCGGTGCCAGGGACGTCCGCGTCGCCGTGGCACTGGTGGTCTCCCTCCCTGTCATGCACAATGAACGGCATCGGTTCGCCCGAGCCAGAAGCCGTCTCCAGCTCCGCGATGCTACCTGGGCCTCGCTCCCGCCCTGCGTTTCGCCACCCCTCAGTCCGACTGGTCCATGTCACGATTTCCCGCTGCGCTCGCCTTCTCCGCCGCCGCCCTCGTCCTGCTCCCCGCCGCCACCTCGTATGAGGATCCCCCGATCCGCGGCTTCACGACCGAGTCGGCCAAGGTGCAGCGCGAGTGGGAGGCGAAGTTTCGCGCCATTCCTGAACCGGCGCGCATGCGCGAGGCGATGCGCCGACTCGCCGCTCGGCCGCATCACCTCGGTTCCGCGTACGGCAAGGAGAGCGCGGAGTGGTTGCGCGCCCAATTCGAGTCGTATGGATGGGAGGCGCGTATCGAGCGCTTCGACGTTCTCTTCCCGACGCCCAAGATCCGGGTCCTCGAGCTGGTCGCCCCGACCAAGTTTACGGCGACGCTCGAGGAGCCCATCCTCAAGGGCGACCCGGCGACCAACCAGCGTAGCGAGCAGCTGCCGACGTACAACGCCTACTCCGCTGACGGCGACGTGACGGCCCCGCTCGTCTACGTGAACTACGGCATTCCCGCCGACTACGAGGCGCTGGAACGGCGCGGAATCTCGGTGAAGGGGGCGATCGTCATCGCCCGCTACGGCGGCTCCTGGCGCGGGATCAAACCAAAGGTGGCGCATGAGCATGGCGCAGTTGGGGCCCTCATCTATTCCGACCCGCGCGACGACGGTTACGCCGCGGGCGAGACGTACCCGAACGGACCGTACCGGCCGAAGGACGGCGTGCAGCGCGGCAGCGTGCTCGACATGCCGACCTATCCGGGCGACCCGCTGACACCTGGAGTCGGCGCGTCGGCTGGCGCCAAGCGTATCGCGCGCGAGGATGCCACCACGATCATGAAGATCCCGGTGCTTCCGATCTCGTATGCCGATGCGCAGCCGCTGCTCGCCGCGCTCACCGGCCCGGTGGCCCCCCCCGCGTGGCGTGGCGGCCTGCCGATCACCTACCGCCTCGGCCCCGGGTCGGCGCGGGTGCACCTCAAGCTCGAATTCGATTGGACGCAGACCCCGCTTTACAACGTGATCGCCACGCTCAAGGGATCGACCTATCCCGATGAGTGGGTGATGCGCGGCAACCACCACGACGGCTGGGTCAACGGCGCCGAGGACCCGATCTCGGGGATGGTCGCCGAGCTGGAGGAGGCGCGTGCGTTAGGCGAGCTGGTCAAGCAGGGGTGGCGGCCGAAGCGGACGATCATCTACGCCGCCTGGGATGGCGAGGAGCCGGGGTTGCTCGGCTCCACCGAATGGGTTGAAGAGCACATGGCCGACATGCGGTCGAAGGGGGTGTTCTACCTCAACACCGACGGCAACGGTCGGGGGATGCTGCAAGCCGCCGGATCGCACTCGCTGGAGCGCTTCGTTACCCAGGTGGCCAGTGAGGTGAACGATCCGGAGACAAACGCCACGGTGCTGGAGCGTGCCCGCGCCGCCGCGATCCTCAACGGCAACGCCGAAGCGCGCACGCGCAAGGAGATGCGGCTGGAGGCGCTGGGCTCGGGGTCCGACTTCACCCCGTTCCTGCAGCACGCGGGGGTCCCGACGCTGAACATCGGGTTCGGTGGCGAGGATGGCGGAGGGATCTACCACTCGATCTACGACTCGTTCACCTGGTACACCCGCTTCAGCGACACGTCGTTCGTCTACGGGCGGGCGCTGGCGCAGGTCGCGGGGATAATGGTCATGCGCGTGGCCAACGCGGACCTGCTCCCGGCGGAGTTCGGAAACCTGGCGGAGACGGCCAGCATGTACCTGGGGGAGGTCACAAAGCTCCGCGAGAGCACGGCCAAGGAGATTGAGGAACTCAACCGACGGATTGCTGAAAAGACCTTTGCGCTCGCCAACGATCCGCAGAATCCGCTGACCGCACCGAATGCCAAGCCGCCGGCGCCACACGTGAACTTCGCGCCGATCCAGAACGCGGCCGATTCGCTGACGCGCGCTGCGGAGCGCTACGAGAAGGCGTACGGCTCGTTCGCGAGCGGGGCGGCGACCGCTGCGTCGCTGACAAAGGTCAACGACTTGCTGCGGCAGGCCGACCAGGCGTTGCTGATCCCCGACGGGCTGCCCAAGCGCCCGTGGTACCAGCACTCGCTGTACGCGCCAGGCTTCTACACCGGCTACGGCGTCAAGACGATGCCGGGGGTACGTGAGGCCATCGAACAGCACGACTGGAAGCTGGTCGACGAGCAGGTGGCCAAGTTGGCCGCCGCGCTCGAGCGGGAGGGGGCGCTCGTCTCGCGTGCGGCGAAACTGCTCGAAGACGCCACCAAGCCCATCCCGTAGCGCAATCGGTTCGGCATCCCGCAGCGCCGCGTCTCGCGCCGCGGGGTCGCCGGGGCGCACTGTGCAACGCGCACTGTCGATCACCCTGTGCTTGACGGCATTGCCATTCCCGGTCCTCCGTCGAACATTCGAATCCATGCGCACCGCGAGGACCATTTCCCGAACACTGGGCGCGACGAAGCGGATCGTGATCGGCGTGGTGGCGACCGCTATCCTCGGCGCGTCGATCGCCAGCGCTCAGCGTCAGCGAAGGGTCGTCATCGAACCGAATGTCGCCTACGACGCGCGCTTTACCTTCGTGCGCCTGCGCTACCAGGACTACGGGCGCAGCGGGTGGGAGTACGACTACCCGGCCATGGAGCGCAACTTCATGACCATCGTCGACGAGATGACGTCCATCGCCCCGCACGTGCGTGAGAGCAACATCCTGACGATGGATGATCCCGCGCTGCTCCGGTATCCCATCGCCTACCTTTCCGAGCCCGGCTACTGGCTCCCCGACTCCGCCGAGGCGGCGGGGCTGCGCACTTGGCTCGCCAAGGGAGAATTCCTTATCGTGGACGACTTCTACGGCCGGCAGTGGGAGAACTTCGAGCGGTCGATGCGGCGCGTCCTCCCCTCGGCGCGCATCCAGCCCATGCAACTGTCGCACCCCGTCTTCGACTCGTTCTTCCGCATCAGCACGCTCGAGGGCATGCGCCATCCGAGCGACCCCCGATATGCCGCCGAGTACCTCGGGATATTTGAGGATAACGACCCAACACAGCGGCTGCAGGTGATCATCAACTACAACAACGACATCGGCGACTACATGGAGTGGTCGGGCGAGGGGTGGTATTCCGTGAACCTCTCCAACGATGCCTACAAGCTGGCCACGAAATATCTCGTGTACGGCCTGACGCATTAGAAACCGACGGCTGCAATACGCATCCGACCCACCGACCGGGCTGACCACGTGCTTTCCTACCTCCACGGCACCTCCGTCACGCCGCTGCTCGGCGAGACCATCGGCGAGAACCTCCGCCGCACCGTCGCTGCGCATGGCGACCGCGAGGCGCTCGTCGTGCGCGCCCAGGGCTTCCGCGCCACCTACCAGGAGCTGTGGGACGCAACGTCGACCCTCGCGCGCTCCCTCATGGCGATTGGAATGGCGCCAGGCGACCGCGTCGGCATCTGGTCGCCCAACCGGTTCGAGTGGGTCGTGGCGCAGTTCGCCACCGCGCGCATGGGGGCCATCCTCGTCAATATCAACCCCGCCTACAAGACCGCCGAGTTGGAGTACGCACTGCGCCAGTCCGGCACGCGCCTCCTGCTGCTCGCCCGCGGCTTTCGCGCCACCAACTATGTGGAGATGCTGGATGCCGTTCGCCCAAACTGTCCGGGGCTACAGCAGTCGGTGGTGCTCGATGACGAGTGGGATGCGCTCCTCGCCCGTGCCACCGAGGTGCCCGAAGCGGCGCTGGCCGCACGCGAGGCCGCGCTGCAGTTCGACGACCCGATCAACATCCAGTACACCTCTGGCACGACCGGCTTTCCGAAGGGTGCCACACTCTCGCACCACAACATCCTCAACAACGGCTTCTTCATCGGCCAGGCGCTCCGCTACACCCCCGACGATCGCGTCTGCATTCCCGTGCCGTTCTATCACTGCTTCGGCATGGTACTCGGTAATCTGGCGTGCACCA
>JBDSVW010000167.1:0-6736 GCA_039927015.1 Gemmatimonadaceae bacterium
AACGCTCCAGCGTGGTGAAGGCCATGGCCGACGCGCGCACCCGGATCAGGAAGAACGCGAGTGTCATGATCTTTCCCGAGGGCACTCGCTCACGGGATGGCGAACTGCTGCCGTTCAAGGACGGCGCCTTCCGCCTGGCGCTGGAGGCGGGCGTGCCCATCCTGCCCATCGTCGTGGCCGGCACGCGAAACGCCATGGCCAAGGGCACCTTCCGTTTCCAGCGGGCACGGGCGCGGGTGAAGGTATTGCCGCCCATCGACACCACTGGCCTCACGCTCGACGATATTGTCGAGATTCGGGACCGCACCCGCGCCATCATCGCCGACGCCCGGCGCAAGCTCGTCTCGGAGATGGCCGCGGGGCAGTAGGTCGTGGTACCACCCGTTCACCGTCGCCCGAAGTACCAAATGCGTCCGCTGCTCTGCCTGCTATTCCTCGGTTGTACGCAAGCACCGGAGCCGCCGCGTTCAGGCGAGGCCGACCGTGAGCCTCCGGAGTCCCGGTTGCCGTCGTCCCCGCCACCCGCTGCGGCTCGCTTCTTGTTCGAGACCGAGATCTGGCAGGGAGAGGGTCGCCCGGTGCTCGACGTAGCAGCGCCCGGTGTCACGCTGCGCGCGACGCCTGCCGCCAGCGCGCCGCCGGTGGAGGGCGCGACGCTGGCCATGGGCGATCGCCTGGAGTTCGACAGCACGCGCATTCGCACCACCTCCACCGGAGCGTTCGTCAGCATCGCTTCGGGCACGGTTTCGGGCCGTAACTTCGGTCCGGTGATCCGGGTGTCGCGGTCGGCGTACTACGCGCAGGATGTGGCCGACACGTCGCTTCGTACCACACCGGGCGACAGCGTGGAATATCTCCAGTATCGCGCGGAAGGCACGTGCTTCGTTCGCCTGCAGGGCATGGTGATCGACGCGAATCCCTGTCCCACCGCGAGGCAACGGGAGTTTCGTCTCACGCGCGAGCCCGAGCTCGAATGGTGGATTCGGGTCATCCGCGATAGCGGAAAGAGCGGCTGGCTGCTCATGTCCGACTCGACCGCGCGCGTGATAGGTCGCCGGTTCTAGCACGGGTGCGCCCGATGCTCTGGTGCAGGGCGTCCGCCAGATGCATGTTTGCGCTCCCCCTCGTTCGTGACCGACACCGGTCGATCGCGTGCGACGAGAGGGTCGGCTGCGCGGGCATGCGGATCGGGGTCGATTGCCTTGCCCGCGCCAACAGGATGGAGGTAATGCCATGAGCGTGCGTAGATTTCTGCCGTACGTGTTTGTTGCAGCGGTGACGGTGCTGGGGTGCGAGCAGACAACCACCTCGCCCCTGACGGTCGATGTACCCAGCCTCATCACGAATGGCGACCCGGATGGGGAGGCGCACCCGGCGGTGGTACTCATCATCATGGAAGTGAACGGATCGCCGGCCTTCCGCTGCACCGGCACGCTGTTGTCGGAGAGAGTAGTGCTGACGGCCGGCCACTGCACCGGTGAGCCCGGCGAGTTCAGTGGCATGCGCATTTTCACCGAGTCGAACGTGCAGAACGGCAACAACAACTATCCGTTTGCCGGCCCGAATACGGTGGAAGCCGAGGCGTGGTACGCGCATCCGCAGTACAGCAACAGCGCGTTCTTCCTGCACGACGTCGGCGTTATCGAGCTGAAGGAAAGCGTCAGCCTCGCGGCCAACCAATACGGCACCTTGCCCACGGTGAATCAGCTCGACGCGCTGAAGCCGAGGGCGTCCAACACCTTCACCGCGGTGGGCTACGGATTGCAGCGGATCAATCCGGCGAAGGTGGTGGCGCAGAAGGTGCGCATGTTCGCGACACCGCATCTCGTGCAGATCAACACCGGCTTCACGGGCAGCTTCTCGCTCCTCCTGTCGAACAACGCCTCCACCGGCGGAACGTGCTTCGGTGACTCCGGCGGACCGAACTACCTCGGCACCAGCAACGTGGTCGCCGGCGTGACGTCGTTCGGCCTGAATGGAAGCTGTGGCGGAACGGGCGGCGTGTTCCGCATGGACCGTCTGGACGTGCTCACCTTTGTCAGAGGGTTCCTCCTGCCCTGACCCATTCGTTCGCGGAGTGCGCCGGAGATCGACACTCCGGCGCACACCGCAACCGACGCGCTACCTCCGCGCTACCTCCGCGCTTCCCTCGATGCGGCCGTGCCCCCGTACGATTACATGCGTAGTAGAACTCGCGGATTCGCAGCAGGGGTGCCGAGCCTCGCGCATCCCGCCGCGTTCGCCCCGGCTCGTGGCGTGCCCCTCCACCATTCTGCACCGGGAACGACATATGTACGCGACTGTGTTTGGTGCCTGCCGTGGCAGTCCTCCTCACGCCCATCGCGGGACTGGCACAACCTCCCGCTCATGGCACCGCGCCGGCGACGAGCGTTGGAACACTGGCGTTCCCCTTCGAGCGCTTCCCCCACTACGACGGCGCGCGCTCCCGCTCTCGAGGGGTGGACCCTGCCTCACCAGTTGCCGCGATGCACGCTGTGGCACCGGGTACGCCACGATGGGTTCGATGGGGATTGGCGGGGGCGGGCGCCGGCGCGCTCGCCTTTCCCCTGCTGGGCAGCCTGGCGAGCGACAGCCGGGGACGGCCCGCGCGCGACGCTGCGGTGGGAGCGGTTGCCGGCTTCGTCGTCATCGGTGGGAGCGTGGCACTGTGGGATGCGCTCTGCGCGCCAGGCGGCCGCTCGCGCCGCTGGGGATTGTGCGGGCACCCGTAATGCCCGATCCGCCCTCCGCTTTGCAGCGGACGGCGCGGCGCACGGGCCCTCGCCGCCTAACGCGGGTGCGTCGCCGCACGCGATCCGCGCGCGCTCAGTTCGGTCGTGTTGTGGATACATCTGCGTGCTTCATGCGTTGATCGTGTAGCGAGTCCTGCAGGCCCCGTGCGATGGCACCACCGCGCAGCGGGCCATATCGTCAGGGAACGCCGCGCCACTCCCTGCCGAACCGGAGAATCGATGCGTCTGGCCGCCCTGCTCCGCCCACGTGCCACCCTACTCGTGGTGCTCGCGGTGATGCTGGCCCTGGTCACCGCCGGCGCCATCAGGCCCGGCACGCTGGGTTCGGCGACAGTGCAGGATTCGTCGGCGAGAGGAGTCGTCGACGTCATCGACGTATCAGACGCCATCACCCCCATCACGGTGCAGCAGATCGAGCGCCAGATCCGGCGCTCGGCGGCCAGCAAGTCGAAGGCGCTCGTGCTCGTGATGAACACGCCGGGAGGTCTGGAATCGTCGATGCGGTCGATCGTCCAGGCCATCCTCGCCAGCCCGGTGCCGGTGATCACCTACGTCTCGCCCCCGGGAGCTCGCGCGGCATCCGCGGGACTCTTCATCGTCACCGCCAGCCACGTCGCGGCCATGGCGCCCAGCACCAACCTCGGGGCAGCATCGCCCGTCTCCATCGGCGGGCCGACCGACAGCACGCTGGCGAAGAAGGCGATGTCCGATGCCGCTGCGCTCATCCAGGGGCTCGCGCAGGCGCGTGGGCGCAACGTGGAGTGGAACATGCGCGCGGTGCGCGAAGCCATCTCGGCGAGCGCGATCGAAGCGGTCGAGCTCAATGTGGTGGACTTCATTGCCGACGACCTGGCCGCCGTGCTTGCGGGGGCGACCGGCCGGACGGTGAAGGTCGCCGGCGTGGACCAGACGCTCGACTTCACCGGCGTGGCCCTCAACGAGATCGACCCCTCGGTGCGGCACCGGGTGCTCTCGTGGCTCGCGAATCCGAATGTGGCATATCTGCTGATGACACTTGGCTTTTACGGGCTGCTCTTCGAGCTGCAGAGTCCCGGCGCAATCCTGCCCGGAGTGGCGGGGGTGATCTTTCTTATCCTCGGATTTGTCGCGATGCAGATGCTGCCGGTGAATGTGGCGGGTCTCGTACTCATCGTGCTCGCGGTTGCGTTCTTCGTGATTGAGATCAAGGTTCAATCGCAGGGCGTGCTCGCGGTGGGCGGTGTGATTTCATTTCTCATCGGCTCGCTCATCCTATTTCAGCGTAGTCCGGGAGGTGTATTCCGCGTGTCGCTTCCCGTGATCATCGGCACCACGGCCGTGACGGCTGCCTTCTTCATGTTCGTGATCGCGAAGGCGACGGCCGCGCAGTCGCGACGCGTGACCACCGGCGTCGAAGGCATGCATGGTGAAGTTGGAGAAGCGCTCACTGATATCGCTCCGCGTGGAGAGGTCCGCGTGCACGGCGAGATATGGCAAGCGGAAAGCGCCGACACTATTCCGGCCGGCGCCAGCATTGAAGTCATCCGCGTTCGCGGCCTCACGCTGGTCGTCGCCGCCCGTACCCACGAGGCACACTAGATGAATCCACTCCTGCAGTTTCTCTCCCCCATTTTCTTCATCCTCATTGTCGTGCTGGCGAGCTCGGTCAGGATTCTGCGCGAGTACGAACGAGGCGTAGTGTTCCGGCTCGGCCGCCTGATGGGGGAGAAGGGTCCGGGTCTCGTGCTGCTGATTCCGTTCGTGGACCGCATGGTGAAGGTGAGCCTGCGTACTATCACCATGGACGTGCCGCCGCAGGACGTGATCACGCGGGACAACGTGTCGGTGAAAATCAACGCGGTGATCTATTTCCGCGTGGTGGATGCCGCCAAGGCGATTGTGGAGGTGGAGGATTTCCTGTATGCCACGTCGCAGATCGCACAGACCACGCTGCGCGCAACGGCCGGACAGTCCGAGTTGGACCAGATTCTCGCCGAGCGCGAGGACATCAACCGCGTGCTGCAGCGGGTGATTGACCAGCAGACGGAGCCCTGGGGCATCAAGGTCAGCGTGGTGGAAGTGAAGAACGTGGACCTGCCGCAGGAGATGCAGCGCGCGATCGCACGACAGGCCGAGGCCGAGCGCGAGCGGCGGGCCAAGGTGATCAACGCAGAAGGCGAGTTCCAGGCCTCCACGCGGCTCGCCGAAGCGGCGGCCATCATTCAGCGAGAGCCGGCCGCGATCCAGTTGCGCTACCTGCAGACGCTCTCCGAAATCGCGACGGAGAACAACTCGGTGACGGTCTTCCCGATTCCGATCGACATGCTCACGGCCTTCATGCACAAACTCACCAAGAAGGAGACGTAGGCGAAGCGACTCAGGCTGCCTTTGTCCCGGTCGGAGCGACACCACAGCTGAACTCTCCAGGAGCGATGCCATGAATGCGACAACGATGGAGCGCGGTACGGTGGAGGTAAAGCAGGAGATGATTGATGCGCTCAAGGCGCGCGTACGTGGCCCTGTACTGACTCCGGGCGACGCCGGCTACGAGGAGTCGCGCACTGTGTGGAACGGGATGATCCAGCGGCACCCCGCGCTCGTTGTGCGCTGTCTCGGCGTGGCCGATGTCATCGCCTGCGTGCGCTTCGCCCGCGAGCACGACATCCTGCTCTGCATCAAGGGTGGCGGGCACAATATCGCGGGGTTGTCTACCGCCGACGGCGCGCTCATGCTCGACCTGTCGCTCATGCGCGGGGTGTGGGTCGATGCACAGCAGAAGGTGGCGCATGCGCAGGGCGGGTGTCAGCTGGGAGACGTGGACCGCGAGACGCAGGTGCACGGACTCGCCACGGTGCTCGGCTTCATCTCGCTCACCGGCATCGCCGGCCTCACCTTGGGTGGCGGCTTCGGCTATCTCACCCGGCGCTGGGGCTGGACCGCGGACAATGTCATCGCGATGGATGTCGTGACCGCCGACGGCCGTCTCGTGCGCGCCAGCGAGGAAGAGAACGCAGACTTGTTTTGGGGACTGCGTGGAGGCGGCGGCAACTTCGGGGTGGTGACCGGCATCCACTACCGACTGTATCCGGTGGGGCCGGAGGTGGTGGGCGGATTGGTGGCGTGGCCCGCGAGTGATGCGCCCAAGGTGCTGGAGTTGTACCGCAAGATGGCGGCGGCAGCGCCCCCCGAACTCACGCTGGTTGTGCTCATGCGCCTGGCTCCGCCAGCGCCGTGGCTGCCCAGGGAAATGCACGGCAAGCCGATCATCGGCATGCTCGCCTGCTACTCGGGGAAACCCGAGGATGGCGAGCAGGCCGTGGCGCCCATCAAGAACTTCCTCAAGCCCGTCGGCGACATCATCATGCGGCGTCCCTACGCGCAGCTGCAGTCGCTGCTCGATGCGACGCAACCGAAGGGTCGCCGCTATTACTGGAAGAGCGAGTACCTGGCGAGCATCGAACCGGCGCTGTGTGAGCAGTACATGGCACACGGCGCGAAGATCTCCTCGCCGCACTCCGCCGTGATCCTTTTCCAGCTCGGGGGCGCCTTGAACACGCTCGATGCCGATCACTCACCCGTCGGCAACCGCGATGCGCACTACGTGCTCAACGTCGCCGGCGCCTGGGATGACCCGGCCGATGACACGCAACAGGTGGAGTGGGCGCGCGCGGCGTGGAACGACATGAAGTCATTCTCGACGGGCGGCACGTACGTGAACTTCCTCACGTAGGAGGAAGGGGAGGAGCGTCTCGAAGCTGCGCTGGGTAAGCACCTGACGCGCCTGGCGAAGATCAAGGCGACGTGGGATCCGGACAACGTGTTCCGCACGAATCGCAACATCCGTCCCGCGTGACGTTGCAGCCTGTCCAGCGCGGAGCGACGCCCGCCGTTGGCGCGCATCCATTCCGGACATCGCTGTCCGGCCACTTTCATGACTTTCGATGACCATCCCGCTCTGGAGCAGTGTCGAAGCGTATCTCGTCGAGCGACTCGTACCGGACGAT
>JBDSVW010000168.1:0-7714 GCA_039927015.1 Gemmatimonadaceae bacterium
GACTTTAGCGCTATGGTTGCGAACCTGAATGTAGGGAAAGGTATTGGACGACGATCTCGTGCGTCTGCCCGCTGGGAAAGCGCAATTCCATGCGCTTGTCCGCGTTGTTCGTGACATGGAAGGCGAAGGTCACATCGCCGTCGGTGTTGACATCGAACGATGTGGCCACCGGTGGTCCACCAGCCGCATGGTTGCGCGCGGAAGTTTCGGTCGAGTGCGAGCGCGGGCCGCAGGCGAACGCAAACGCCGCAGCTAACAGCAAGAGGGGGACAAGGCGCGACGGCATGGACGAGATTGCTACCAGGCGCTGAAGGCGGACAGGGGGACTGAGTGGAGCCAACTTATGGCAGACCATCCACCACGTCAATAGTCACAAAACAGCTAACTCTTGGATTGTCAGGCATTTTGGTGGGCTCCCTTAAAGTCACTCATCCGTGGCATGCGCCCTGCTAACGGCCGTGGCGGGTTGCTTGCGAAAAATTTCACAAAGTCATAAATTCCGCCCCGGAATGGCCACGGAACCGCGAGTGCCGCCCACGGGGCCTGGGAACGAGTCTGCCGACGCTCGCGCCGCGCGTCGCGCAGGGAAATACGCGGGTATCGGGCTGCAGTTCGCTGCCTCCATCGTGATCTTCCTCTACGCCGGGCAGTACATCGACCGGCGGATGGGCACGGCGCCTTGGGGACTGCTGGTGGGGGTGTTTGTGGGCGCGGGTGCGGCGTTCTTCAGCATGTACCGGCGCCTCATGGCGGACCTGCAAAAGGAAGAAGAGGAGAAGCGAAGGTGAGGCAGTACATGTTGTTCGCCGTGGTGGGTGCGATAATCATCACCGCGGCGGGAGGAGTGCTGGCGATGGTGTACGCGGGCGCGCCGGAGCGTCAGGCGATCGTGATCAGCGCCGTGGTGGCCTTCGTGGTGCAGCTGGTCTCCTTCGCGATCTTGCGACTGACGGCCGAGAAGAACGTGATCGCGGGATGGGGCCTCGGCGCCATCATTCGCATGCTGGTGTTCGTGGTGTACGCGCTGGTGATTGTGAAGGCGCTGGGATTGCCTGCCTCGGCGGCGATGATCAGCATGGCGGTGTTCCTGTTCGCCTCAACGTTGGTTGAACCCCTGTTCCTGAAGACATGAGAGCGTTTCGCTCGCTCCTGATCGTTGGTGTGCTGTCCGCCGCCACTCTGACGTTCGCCTCCCGCCTCGTTGCGCAGGACTCGCATGCGCCGGCAGCTGCTACCGCGGCCGAAGAGAAGGTGGACATCATCACGCCCCACATCACGGACTCCTATCACATGGAGATTCCGTCGTTCCTGCCCCCCTTCTACAAGGAGATCTGTGTCGGGCGGCACGTGGGCGAGCATGGCTGCGAGCCGCTCTGGGAGCCGATGAGCATCGGCGGCGTCCAGGTACAGCTCTCGCCCACCAAGCACGTCGTGATGCTGATCCTCGCCGCCATCCTGGTCACGATCATCCTCGTCGGCACGGCGCGCGCGCACGCGCGCCACTCGCACGCGGTCGGCCGTCCCAAGGGATTCGCCGCGGGCCTCGAGGCGATGGTGCTGTACATGCGGAACGAGGTGATCCTGCCAAACGTGGGACACCACGGCAACGGCTTCGTCCCATTCCTGCTCACGCTGTTCTTCTTCATCCTCACCGCCAACTTGCTGGGGCTCGTGCCCTACGGCTCCACCGCGACGGGCAACATCGCGGTCACCGCCACGCTGGCGATCATCACGTTCGTCACGGTGGAAATAGCCGGCATGCGCGCCCTGGGTGCGGGCTACTTCTCGACAATTTTTTACTGGAACAAAGAGCTCTCCCTCCCCATCCGCGTGATCCTGTTCCTGATCATGTCGCCGGTGGAAGTGGTGGGAAAGCTCACCAAGCCCTTCGCACTCGCGATCCGTCTCTTCGCCAACATGACGGCGGGGCACATCGTGCTCCTGGCGTTCGTGGGACTCATCTTCACGTTCGCGGGACCGGTCTCCACGGCGCCGTTCCTGATGGCGGTCGCGATCTCGATGCTTGAGCTGTTCGTCGCCTTCCTGCAGGCCTTCATCTTCACGTTGCTGTCGAGTGTCTTCATCGGGCAGATCCGGGAAGCGGCGCATTAGGGCAGAAGACGGGAAGACGGGAGGACGAGAAGACGGGAAGACGAGAGTTTTGAGGGAGAGGTGGCTTCACTTCCTCTGTAGTACCCGGTCGAGTGACCGGGGATGCCCGTTGGGCCCCGGGGTCCGGTGACGGGTGGCGGAGCGAGACAGGTCCGCGAAGCGATGTTCATTCACGTTAGGCACCACTACTACTACCATGGCAATGTTTCCTCTGCTCCAGGCGGCCGCTGAGGTCGTCATGAACAACAATCAGGGTCTTTCCCTCATCGGTGCCGGTGTCGGCGCCGGTCTCGCCGTTATCGGCGCGGGCATCGGCATCGGCATGATTGGTGGCCGTGCGGTGGAAGGGATGGCGCGTCAGCCCGAAGCGGCTGGCCGCATCCAGACCGCTGCGCTGATTCTCGCCGCCTTCATCGAAGGCGTCGCGCTGTTCGGCGTCGTGGTCGCGTTCTCGATTCAGGGCAAGTTCTAAACATCCGGCGGGCCGGACGCCCCGGGGCGTCCGGTTCGTTTTCCGCGTTCCTCAGTCAATCACCGGTGCCTCGGCGCCGATCATCGATCGCCATGCGTATCTCGTTCATTTCCGCGCTCATCCTCACTGCCGCGCCCTCCGTCGCGAGTGCCGCCCAGGAAGGTGGCTCCGTCAACCTCCTCTCGCCCTCCGGCGGGTTGATGTTCTGGACGTTGGCCATCTTCATCGTCATCCTGATGGTCCTTTCCCGCTTCGCCTTCAAGCCGCTGCTGGCGGCGGTGGAAGCGCGGGAAGCATCGCTGCAGCAGGCGATCGACAGCGCCGCGAACGACCGCGCCGAAGCCATGAAGCTGCTCGATGAGCAGCGCTTATTGCTCGAGACGGCGCGCGCGGATGCGCAGCGCTTCATTGCTGACGGGCGGGCCACGGCCGAGAAGCTTAAGGCGTCCATGCTCGAGGAGACGCGCACGCAGCAGCAGGACATGCTCGAGCGCGCGCGCCGCGACATCGAGAACGAGAAGGTGCGTGCGGTGGCCGAATTGCGTCGTGAGGCGGTGGATCTCGCCCTGGCCGGCGCCAGCAAGCTCATCGCCCGCAACCTGGACGACGCGGGCAACCGGAAGCTGGTGGAAGAGTTTCTGGCGACCATTCCCGCGAACGGGAGCCGGTAGATGCGCGACGCCACAATCGCCCGCAACTACGCCGAGGCTCTGCTCGCGCTCGCCCGCAAGGCGAACGCGCTCGACGGCTGGGGCGTGATGCTGGGTGCGGTAGCCGACGCGGTGTCGGCTAGCCCTGTGCTGACGAACTTCCTCGCCGCGCCGCAGGTGTCGGCGACGGAAAAGAAGCGGATCCTGGGTAAGGCCTTCGGCGATTCGCTGCCACGGATGTTCGTGCTCTTCCTGCAGAAGCTGGTGGACAATCGCCGCCAGAACCTCATCCCCGAGATTGCGCTCGAGTATGCGAATCTCGTGGACGAGGCGGAGGGGCGGGTGCACGCGCAGGTCACGGTGGCGCGCGACGCCAGCGAGGCCGACCGCCAGCTGCTCGCGCGCGAGCTCTCGGCCCGGCTGGGCAAGACCGTCGTGCCTCATGTAACCGTGAACCCCGCCATTCTCGGTGGGGTGATCGTGCGCGTGGGCGACACGGTGATGGACGGCTCGGTGCGGAAGCGTCTGGCCACGCTGCGCACCCGGCTCACGATGCCGGCGCGTTAGGCAGCGCACGTCACGGCGGGTCACGGCGGGTCACGGCAGGCCTGGGCGGGACTCGGCGGGCCATCGTTTCCCTGCGGACGATGGCCCGCTGTGCGTCCGGGACCCCGGTTGCCGACGGGCGACGCGCGGTGGATATTGGCTCCCGCGCCGGTCCCCGCGAACCTCGTGCGCGCGCTCCGTTATCTTGCATCCGGTACGCGCATGTCACGCCCTCACCATCACGCCTTCGCCCTCCTTCGCGTCGCCATGGATCTCCACGCACAATCGCCCCGGTACGCGGTCTCAAGCCAGTGCAACGGCCGCAGCATTACGCGCGCACTTCGGACGGCGGGGGGGGCATCGTGAGCGGCGCCGGCAAGGTGACCACCGTGCCCAAGCCGTGGGGCCATGAGACCATCTGGGCACATACCGACCGCTATGTGGGGAAGATCCTCCACATCAAGGCGGGCCAGGCGCTCTCGGTGCAGTATCACACGGTGAAGGACGAGACCGTCTATCTCCTCTCCGGAGAGATGAAGTACTGGGTGCAGTTGGAAGGGGAGCAGGAGCTCAGGGACATGCATCTCGGGCAGGGGGATGCCTTCCGCATCACCCCCGGCACGGTGCATTACATGGAGGCCGTCACCGACTGCGACGTGCTAGAAGCATCGACGCCGGAACTCGACGACGTCGTCAGGCTCAAGGACCGATACGGACGAGAGGGGACTAGCACACCATGAAGGTCATCATACCGCTTGCAGGAAAGGGAACGCGGCTCCGGCCGCACACGCACCTCACGCCGAAGCCGATGCTCAAGGTCGCCGGCAAGCCCGTGATGGATTACGTGATGGACGACGTCGCCAGCCTTGGCAACGTGGACCAGGTCGTCTACATCACCGGGCACCTCCGCGACAAGGTGGAGGAGCACGCCCGCACGGCGTTCAAGATTCCCGGCGTCTTCATCGAGCAGCAGGTGCAAGACGGCACGGCAGGCGCGGTAGCACTCGCGCGTCCGTACGTTGATGCGCCGGTCCTGATCATCTTCGTGGATACCATCTTCGATGCCGATCTCTCCGTGATCCACCAGAGCGACGCCGACGGCATCATCTGGACGAAGGAGGTCGAGGACTATCAGCGATTCGGCGTGGTGGTGACCGACGCCGACGGGAACATGACGAAGATCGTGGAGAAGCCCTCCACGCCGATCTCGAAGCGGGCCAACATCGGCCTGTACTACATCAAGAACTGGAAGCTCCTGTTCGAGGGCATCGATCACGTGCTCAAGCAGCCGAAGAACAAGGGGGAGTACTTCCTGACCGATGCCTTCCAGTACATGATCGACCACGGTGCCCGCATCCAGGTGGTGGATGTGGCTGGTTGGTACGACGCGGGCAAGATCGACACGCTGCTCGACACAAACCGCGCGATGCTGGAGAAGGGTCGCGCCCGGATGCCGGAGGGCATCGACGCGTCGCAGGTGGTGCAGCCGGTGTACATCGAGGACGGCGTGACATTGAGCGGATCCAAGGTCGGACCCAACGTGTCCATCGGTGCGGGCAGCGTGATCGAGGATTCGGTCATCCGCGACAGCGTCATTGGGGAGAAGACCCGCATCTCCCGCTCGGAGCTGGCCAACTCCCTCATCGGCGATGCCGTGGTGCTTGCCGGCGTGAAGGGCGAGGTCACGATCGGTGATCACAGCGAAGTGCGCACTGAGGAGTAGCGGGGGCGTACCAGGCATTCGCACGGGTGGCGCGCCCGCCGAGGGCGCCGCTGACCGACGAGGGGTCGTGCGCTCGTGAACGCCACGCATCCCTGCCCGCCGGACACGGCGTTGCCGGTGCTCGTGGTGGGAGCCGGTCCCGCGGGACTGGCCACCGCGGCGGAGCTGTCGCGCCGGCAGGTGCCCTATCGCCTGCTCGAGCGGGGTGAGTCGTTAGGTCACAGCTGGACGCAGCTCTACGATTCGCTCGTCCTGCACACCGGGCGCCACATGTCGGCGCTGCCGGGGCGCCGCTTCCAGCGGGGGACCCCCCTCTTTCCGTCCCGCGACCACCTCGTCGAGTACCTGCGCGACTACGCGGCCGCCTTCTCGCTCCGCGTGGAGGCGGGTATGGACGTGGTGTCCCTTCGCCGGTCGGCCGTCGGCTGGTGCGCCACGCTAAAGGACGGCAGCACGATCGACACGGGCGCGGTGGTCATGGCGACCGGCATCATGGCCAACCCCCGAATGCCGGTGATTCCGAGGCGCGAGGACTTCCAAGGACGCGTGCTGCACTCCGTGGAGTACCGGCGTCCGGCGCCCTTTGCGGGACGCCGCGTCCTGGTCGTGGGTGTCGGCAACTCGGGTGGGGAGATCGCCAGCGAGTTGGGAAACGCGGGCGTCGACGTCACGGTGGTCGCGCGCTCCGGCGCGCACGTCGTGCCGCTCGCCATAGGAGGCGTACCCATCCAGTACCTGGCGCGGGCCGTTCGCGTGCTTCCGCGCACCGCGCAGGAATTCGTGGTCCGGCAGGTACAACGCGTCTCCGAGCGGCGCCGTGGTCCGCCGGTGCTGCCGCGCCCCGCCCACTCGTCGCTCGACGCCATTCCGCTCATCGGCTTTCACCTCGTGGACGCGATCCGCGAGGGTCGCGTGAAGGTGAAGCTCGGCGCGCTGCAGAGTTTCACGGCCGACGGAGTGACGTTCTCTGATCAGACGTTGGAGTCCTTCGACTGCGTGATCCTCGCGACGGGATTCGCGCCCGCGCTGTCCCCGCTCGGCAAGCAGGTCACGACGGATGACCGCGGGTTCGCCCTGCGTTCCGACCGCGTGACGAGCCGCGACCAACCGGGACTCTACTTCGTGGGCCACAACTACGACGCCACGGGCGGCCTGGCCAACATCCGGCGCGATGCGCCGCTGGTGGCCGAGCGCATTGCACAGTGCCGCGTGGTGGCCATCCGCATGCGCAGCGACCGCGACGCCGCCATCAAGGCGGCGGCCCAGAATCGTTAGGCCAGGCCCGCTACCGACACGACGACGGTGAGCACCCGCGCGATGCCGAGCGCGCCGTCGCGGTTCTCGTACCACTCGCGCGTCGTGTGTGCATCGCCGCCCACGCCACCGCCGCCCAGCGCGATGGCGGGAATGCCGAGCGCGAGCGGCACGTTGGCGTCGGTGGATGCCACGGCGCTGGCCGGCACGCGGCCGATGAGTCGGGTGGCTTCGAAGGCCATGTGACCGAGTACTTCGTCTCCGCTGAGCGCCCCTCCGGGCCGGTCACCCGTGGTGTCGATCTCGAGACGAAGGGCCTGCCGGCCGCCGTCGCCAGACCGCAGGTTCTCGGCGTCACCGCAACGCTCGGCGGTGCGCCTTATCCGCTCGTCCAGTCGTGATATGTCGGCGGCGCGCGTGGAGCGAACGTCTATCTCGAGCCACGCGTCGCCCGGAATGGCGTTCACTGCCGACCCTCCCCCAATACGGCAAACCGACAGCGTGGTGAAGGGAAGGCCCGGCAGAGGCCACGCGGCCAGCGTGGCGGCCAGGCTGGCGGCGGCGTGCACGGCGTTGGGCGTTCCGTACGAGGCCCAGCTGTGCCCGCCGGCGCCGCGGTATGTCACGCGATAGCGTCGCGTTCCCAGCGCATGCGTCACCACACGATCGTCACCCGCGCCATCGAGCGCGACGGCGGCGTGGGCGCCGGACGCGGACGTGGCAAAGAGGTGTCGCGCGCCGCGCAGATTCCCCGCGCCCTCCTCGCCCGTGGTTGCGGCAAACAGGAGGGGGCGCCGGGTACGCACGCCCGTCACGTGCAAGGCGTCGACAATCGCCAGCATGGCGGCGAGCCCTCTCGCATTGTCCCCAATGCCAGGGCCCACCAGGCGGTCCGTCTCGCGCTCCACCCGGTGCGAAACACTTCCGTCAAAGACGGTGTCGAGGTGCGCGCACACG
>JBDSVW010000169.1:0-30883 GCA_039927015.1 Gemmatimonadaceae bacterium
ACGGCGCACGCCGTCACCCCCGACCCGCAGCTGGCCACCACCGGGCGCGTGACATCGATGCCGGCGGCCGCCACGAGCTCGCGCAATTCCGCGATCGGACGCAGCGTGCCGTCGTCGCGCACCAGGCGGGCGTAGTGCAAATTGCGGCTGCCGGGAATGTGCCCGCCGCGAATGCCGGCGCGCGGTTCGGGTTCGGTGGCCTCGAATCGGCCGGGACTGCGCGCGTCCACCACCTGCAGCGATGGATCGCCCAGCAGGTCGCGCACCGCGTCGAGATCCCGCACGCGCGCGGTCTCGCGCCGGGCGTGGAACACCGCGGGCTCGGGGGTCGAGTCGCCGGACTCCACAGGATGCCCATCCATCGTCCAGCGGCGAAGTCCACCGTCCAGCACGGACACCCGCTCGTGGCCGTACGTGCGCAGCATCCACCAGAGGCGCGGGGCGCTGAAGTTCTGGCCCGACGCGTCGTAGACCACCACGGCGTCGTCACTGCCGATGCCCAATGCCCCGATCCGCTCGGCAAAGAGCTGTGGCGCAAGCAGCGTGTGGGGCAACGTCGAATGTTCGTCGCTCAGCCGGTCGATGTCGGCGAACACGGCGCCGGGTATGTGCGCCGCCAGAAATTCTGCGTGCGCGTCGCGGCCGGCGGTCGAGAGATACAGGCTGGCGTCCACGACCTTGAGGTCCGGCGCGCCCAGGTGCTCAGACAGCCAGCCCGTGCTGACCGTCGGGGTCGGAAAGCCGTGCAGCGACGCGTTCATGAAAAGAAAGCCCTAACGTTTGGGGACGGCGAGTTGGGCCAGCGCTGCCTCGAACTGCCGCCGCGCCTCAGGATCCACGCTCACCGCGTGAGTCAGGTGGTCGTATTGTGCCTGCGTGAGCCCCTCGGCTGTGAGCACCTGCGCGATCTCGGCCAGCACCTTTCCGCGCAACTCGCCTTGCACCTCCGCCTTCTTGTTCCGCGGCTCCGCCAGCTCACCCTGGGCTCGATCGCGGATGCGGGCAATTGCGGAATAGGCGCGCGCATACGCCGCGACGCTGTCGACGCCCGAAGTTGCAGCGGCCGCCGGCTGCTGCGCGTAGAGGGCTCTGGGGGAAGCGGCACCCCAGGCGCAGAGCAGCAGCGCGACGACGGCCGGAAGGGCCCGTCGCGTGACGCCAGGCGAGCCCAGGAGTCGCGAATGGTGTAAGCGTGTGGCAGGCGTCATGCAGCGTTCGAGAGGGGCGTGGGCCTGGCAGGATCTCCGAATGACAGGTGCCGAACCCGTCGAGACCGGCGAGATCGGCAGCATCGACTTGACCCGACGGAGCGGGCGCGGAAACGCGTGGAGGGTGCAGCGGCAATGTAGAGTGTGGTCGCAGTGCGTCAACTCATCTCCAACCCTGTCTTGCGGATAGCGTCACATCCCCCGCAAGTTCGCGGCGATGGGCAGCGGGCGTTCCGGCTCTCCTCTTGAGGCTCAGCATGAAGACGTTCCTGGCGGTGGCGGCGACGGTGGGAATCATCATGGCGATCCCCGGGGGAGGGGCCGCGAGAACGCCTGCACCAGCGGTCGCACCGCTCACGAGCGGCGACCTCAACGCGGTGGTGAAGCACTATTGCGCCCGCTGCCACAGCGAGGCCTTGAAGCGCGGCAACCTCTCGCTCGCGGCCTTCGATGTCGGCACCGCACCGCAGCGCGCCGAGATTGCGGAGAAGATGATCGCGAAGCTGCGCGCGGGCATGATGCCTCCGCCCGGATCGGCGCGCCCCGCGCCCGATACCATCGCTGCGCTCATCGCCACGCTCGAAGGCCAGCTCGATTCGGCGGCCAGGGCCAATCCCAATCCCGGCGGTCGCACCTTCCAGCGACTCAACCGGGCCGAGTACGGCGCCGCAGTGCGTGAATTGCTCTCGCTGGATATAGACGCGGCGCTGTACCTCGTGCCCGACACCAAGAGCGACAACTTCGACAACATCGCCGACGTGCAGGCGCTCTCGCCCACGCTGCTGGACGGTTACCTGCGGGCGGCCAGCGACATCAGCTGGCTGGCGGTCGGGAATCCCACGGCCAGTGCCGCGTCCGCGACTTACAGCGTGCCCAAGACGGCGTCGCAGGTGGACCATGTGGAGGGCGCGCCATTCGGCACGCGGGGCGGGACCTCGGTGATCCACAACTTCCCGGCCGACGGCTCCTATGCCTTCACGCTCGAGTTCTACCACGAAACCACTGGCGCCTTCGCCGGCGGGCTGGCGCGTAACGAGGAGATCGAGGTGTCGGTGGATGGCGTGCGGGTGGCGCTCTTGGAGATCGATCGCTTCATGCACGCCTCGGATCCGAATGGTGTCGCGATGTCCACGGAACCGGTGCCGATCACTGCTGGAGCGCACCGGGTATCGGCGGCGTTCATAGCCCCCGTGTTCCAGGGCGTGGTGCAGGATCTCATTTCCCCGCTGAAGTGGTCGCTCAACAGCACCTCGAACGCGACCGCGTACGGGTTCACGTTGCTCCCGCACCTGCGGGACATGGTGATCAACGGTCCGTACTCGACCACCGGCGTTACAGAGACGCCGGTTCGCCGGAGGATTTTCAGCTGCCGGCCGGCGGCGGGCACACCGGCGCGTGCGTGCGCGCAGTCGATCGTGGCGCGGTTGGGTGAACAGGCGTATCGCCGCCCGCTCACGGACGGCGACCTGCAGGGGCTGATGTCGCTGTACGACGGCGGCGTGAAGGAGGGCGGATCGTTCGAGGGCGGCGTCCGCACGGCGCTGGAGGGCATCCTCGCGAGTCCCGACTTCGTCTTCCGCTTCGAGCGGCGGCCCGAGCATGCCAGCGATGACAAGGCGTACAAGGTGCGCGACATCGATCTCGCCTCGCGACTCTCGTTCTTCCTCTGGTCCGGGCCGCCCGACAAGGAACTGCGCAGCGTGGCCGCGCGCGGCACGCTGTCACAACCAGCGGTGCTGGAACGCCAGGTGAAGCGCATGCTCGCCGACCGGCGCGCCTCCGCGCTCGCCACGCGCTTCGCGGCGCAGTGGTTGCGGCTGCAGGACCTGGACAAGGTGCAGCCCGACGTGCGGCAGTATCCTGATTTCGATGAGCAGCTGCGCAGCTCCATGCGAAAGGAGACGGAGCTCTTCTTCGAGCACCTCGTGCGCAACGACGGCAGCGTGCTCGAACTCTACACGGCGGACTACACCTTCGTGAACGAGCGGCTTGCCAGGCACTATGGCATGCCCAACGTGGCGGGCGGCGACTTCCGCCGGGTGCAATACACGGACGGCCATCGCCGAGGCCTGCTCTCACACGCCAGCATCCTCACCCTCACGTCGCAGGCGACGCGCACGTCGGCGGTGGAGCGCGGCAAGTGGGTGATGGAGGTCATGCTCAACAGCCCGCCGCCACCGCCGCCGCCGGGCGTGCCCGACTTGGAGGCGACGCCGGGGGTGCACGAGGGCCGCCTCCTGACCGTCCGCGAACGGATGGAGGAGCACCGGAAGAACCCGGCCTGCCAGTCGTGCCACAAGATGATGGACCCGATCGGCCTGGCGATGGAGAACTTCGACGTCACCGGTCGCTGGCGCGTGCGCGACAATGGCATGCCCATCGATTCGCGCGGCGAGTTGTGGGACGGCACCAAGGCGCAGACGCTGCCGGAACTCCAGGACGCGCTCATGAAGCGTCAGGAGTCGCTCCTGCGCACCTTCACGCGCAACTTGCTCGCCTACGGCGTCGGGCGTCGGGTGGAGGCGTATGACATGCCCACGGTGCGCGACATCGTGCGTGGTGCGAAGGCGCAGGACCATCGCATCTCGTCATACATCATGGGCGTGATCAACAGCCCCGCCTTCCGCATGCAGCGCACGGAGAGCGTGGCCGACCGGAAAGGCGTCACCAACTAGCGCGCGACTACCGCGACCTTTCGTCGTCAACACCAGCGCACGAGGACACGCAGGATGGCCAATATCGGACGGCAACCCCTTCCACGCCGCACCTTCCTCAAGGGAATGGGCGCCATGGTCGCGCTGCCCTATCTCGAGGCGATGATTCCCCTTCGCGGCACGCTGGGGGCCGGCGTCGCCGCCGATCCGACGCGCCTGGTCTGCATCGAGATGGTGCATGGCGCGGCGGGGTGCAGCCCGTACGGGCTCACACAGAACTACTGGGCGCCGGCGGGCATCGGGTCCCAATTCGACCTGCGCGGCACCTCGCTCAGCTCGCTGGAGCCCTTCCGGAAACACCTGACGATCATCAGCAACACCGATGTCCGGATGGCGGAAGCCTACAAGTCCGAAGAGATCGGGGGCGATCACTTCCGCTCGAGTGCCGTCTTCCTCACCCAGTCGCATCCGACGCAGACGGAGAGCTCCGACATCTACGTCGGCACGTCGCTCGACCAGATGTATGCCCGCCGCTACGGACAGGACACGCCGATTCCCTCGATGCAGCTGTGCATCGAGCCGCTCGACCGCGCGGGGGGATGCGCCTACGGCTATTCGTGCATGTACACGGACACAATCAGCTGGGCATCACCCACCGATCCGCTGCCGATGATCCGCGACCCGCGCGTCGCCTTCGAGCAGCTGTTCGGTACGGGCGGGACGCCGGCGGAACGCGCGGCGCGCACCCGCAGCACGAGCAGCATCCTCGACTGGATCACGGGGCGGGTGGCGCAACTCAAGCGTGAGCTGGGCGCCGGCGATCGCCTTCGCATGGACCAGTATCTCCAGAACATCCGCGAGATCGAGCGACGCATCCAGCAGATCGAGGCGCGCAACACGAGCGGCGAGGAGCGAGAGCTCGCCGGCGCGCCGAGCGGGGTGCCCGATTCGTTCGGCGACCACGTGAAGCTCATGTTCGACCTGCAGGTGCTCGCGTTCCAGTCCGACATGACGCGCGTCTTCTCCTTGAAGCTCGGGCGCGACGCTTCCGCGCGCGTCTATCCGGAGAGCGGCGTGATGACAGGCTTCCATCCGGCGTCGCACCATGGCAACAATCCCGCGCGCGTGACCGAGTTCGCCGAGATCAACCGGTACCACGTGGGCCTCCTGCCGTACTTCCTGGAGCGGCTCGAGAGCACAACCGACGGCGACCTGTCGCTGCTCGACAAGACGACCATCGTCTACGGCTCGCCGATGGCGGACAGCAACACGCACAACCACCGCCGCTGCCCGCTCATCGTGCTGGGTGGGGGCAATGGCAAGCTGGCGGGCAACGTGCATCTCAAGGCACCCGATGGCACGCCCATGGCCAACGCGATGCTGAGCCTGATGCACGGGCTGGGCATGGACGACATCAAGAGCTTCGGCGACAGCACGGGCGAGTTCACGTTCTGACCAGGCACGACGGGACACACAGATGAGACGCTCAGGGGAATTGCGCGGCATGCGGCTGCTCGTGGTGGGATTGCTGCTGACGGGCGCGGCGTGGCCGTCGCCAGCCGCGTCGGCCGGCACGATGCCAGTGGTCAGGGTCGCGGTCGCTGCTCCGCTGGCCGATGCCGCGATGCGGCAGGACGTGGCGGAAGTGCGGCGCTTGCTGGCGAGCGGCGCGGACGTGAATGCGGCGCAGGGTGACGGCATGACGGCGTTGCACTGGTCGGCGCGCCATGGCGACGCTGCGGTGGTGACCCTGCTGTTGCGTGCGCGGGCGAACGTGCGTGCCGCGACGCGCATCGGGGCCTACACCGCGCTGCACGTGGCCAGTGAGGTAGGGAGTGCCCCGGTGGTCACCGCCTTGCTGAAGGCGGGCGCCGATGCGCGTGCGGTGACGACGAACGGCGTGACCGCGCTCCACCTTGCCGCGATGTCGGGCAGCGCCGATGCCGTGAGCGCCCTGCTGGCGGCGGGCGCCGAGATCAACGCCCGCGAATCGGGCTGGGGGCAGACGCCGCTGATGCTGGCGGCAGCGCGCGGGCGAGCGGACGCCGTGACGCTCCTGCTCAAGCGGGGAGCCGATGCCGCCGTAAGGGCGCGCACCATGGATGTGCTGGCCAGCGCCGCGCAGGACCGGCAGGCGCGGCAGCGCCGCAACCAGGTCCTGGCGCAATTGCGCGAGCAGCAGGGCGCCGCCAAGAAGGTGGGCTGGCAGCCCACGTCCAGTCAGGTGCAAACCGCGGTGCTGGCCACGCAGGAGATCGACCGACAGCAGGCGACGGCGGCCTCGCTGGCCGCGCATGCTGCGGAGCAGGCGGCGGAGGAGGCGAAGCTTGCAGCTGCCGGGGGCGCGGGCCAGGATGATGATGCGCCGGGCTACACGGAGCTCATTGGCGCGCAGGGCGGCCTTACGGCGCTGCTCCTCGCTGTGCGTGAGGGTGAGTCGGCAACGGTCGGCGCCCTGCTCGACGGCGGCGCCGACATCAATGGACTCAGCGCGGGGGACCATACGAGCCCGCTGCTCATGGCGGCGATTAACGGCCAGTACGACGTGGCCGGCGTGCTGCTCGGGCGGGGGGCAGACCCCAACCTGGCCAGCGACGCGGGCGCCACGCCGCTCTACGCGGTGCTCAACAAGGAGTGGGCGCCCAGCTCGCGCACGCCGCAGCCCACCTACCACCTCCAGCAGAAGACCTCGTATCTGCCGCTCGTGGAGGCGCTGCTCAAGGCCAAGGCGAACCCGAATGTGCGCCTCAAGCGGAGCCTCTGGTACACCACGTACAACCGCGACAACCTGCGCGTGGATTTCGCCGGCGCCACACCGTTCTTCCGCGCCGCGTACGCCACCGACGTCGAGGCCATGAAGCTGCTGCTCGCCGCCGGGGCGGATCCGAGCGTCGCAACCATTCGTCCACCCGTTCGCCAGCGCCGCGGCGCCGAGCAGGGCGCGAGTACCGCGGAGACCGCCGCGTCCGCGCCGCAGCTTGCGCCGGTTCCGGTGGGAGGGCCCGGGGTGTGGCCCATCCACGCTGCCTCCGGCGTGGGATACGGACAGGGCTTCGCCGCCAACGACCACCGCCACGTGCCGGAGGGGTGGATGCCCGCCGTGAAGTACCTGGTGGAGGAATTGGGGGCGGACGCGAATGCGCGCGACTACAACGGCTATACTCCCCTGCATCACGCCGCCGCCCGCGGCGACAACGAGATGATCCTCTATCTCGTGTCGAAGGGCGCCGACGTGACCGCGGTGGCCCGGACGGGGCAGACCACAGCCGACATGGCGAATGGACCCGTGCAGCGCATTTCGCCCTACCTCGAGACCGTGAAGCTGCTCGAGAGCCTTGGGTCGAAGAACAACCACAAGTGCGTGGCGTGCTGAGGCCGTAATCGAATCGCTGCCGATGGCGGCGCTGGACGAAGAAAGAGGGCTCAGTTGACGATCGCGTACCGAGAATGGCAGGACGTGGCCGTTCCCGTGGGTGGACAGTCGTATTCGGTGGCGACCAAGCCGGGCGTGCTTGCGCATGGGTTCCGCGACCCGGCTGCGATGTTGCTGGCGGAGCAAGTGGTGGTGCCGCCGGATGGCGTCGTCGTGCTGATGAACTGCGGCAACGGATTGACGGGTGCCGTGATCGCGGGAGGCGGCCGGACGAGCCGACTCCTGCTCACGGACCGCAACCTCCTGTCCGTCGATGCTGCCCGTCGCACGATGGCCCGGGCGGGTGTCGAGGCGACCGCCGTATACCGCGGCCAGGGTGCGCACCCATTGCCCCGGGAGCTGCAAGCCGACGTCGTGGCCATTCGCATTCCGTTGGAGAAGTTGGCGCTTCATCAGCTGCTGTGGGACGCGCATCGCATCCTGCGGGTGGGCGGCCGCTGCTACATCGCGGGCGCGACCAACGAGGGCATCAAGAGCGCCGCCAAGGCCATGGAGCGCCTGTTCGGTGAGGCCAACCTGGAGACGGTGTCGAGCGGCCATCGAGTGCTTTCCGCCGCGCGCGCGCCGGACATCGGCGGTTCCGTGGAGGAATTCGAGAATCCATTTCTCGACAGCGACCACTTCAACGAACTGCACGTGACGCTGCGCGGATCGGCGTGCACGCTGTTCACCCGTCCCGGCGTCTTCTCATGGGACCACGCCGATGAAGCGACCGAGATCCTCGCGGGGGTGATGGAGGTGCAGCGCGGCGACGCGGTCCTCGATCTCGGTTGCGGCGCCGGTGGGCTCGGGCTGGTGGCGGCACGGCTATCCGGCACCGGTCGCGTGAGCATGGTGGACGCCGATGTGGAGGCGGTTCGGTCAGCGACGCGCACCGTGCAGCACGCGGGGCTGGACCAATGCACGGTGCTGGCAAGCGACGTGGCGTCGGCCGTGCTCGCGGAGCGCTTCGACGTGGTGGTGACCAATCCTCCCTTTCACGTCGGCAAGTCGACGGACCTCCGCGTGCCGGTGCAGTTCATCCACGACGCATGGGAGGTGCTGAGGCCGGGCGGGCGACTCTTCCTCGTGGCCAACCGCACGCTTCCGTATGAACGGGAAGTGAACGAGCGTTTCGGCAATCTGGCCACCGCGCACGACGGTCGCCGCTTCAAGGTGCTCTCGGCGGTCAGGCGTTAGGCTTCTACGGTGCCGCCGGGGCGCGCAGCGCCGACACTTCCTCATCGCGCAGCAGGCGCCATGCGGCCGGCGGCAGGTCGCCGAGTGCCACCGCACCCACTGCGGCGCGGTGCAGCGATTCCACGTGATTGCCGACCGCGGCGAACATGCGCCGCACCTGGTGGTAACGGCCCTCCGTGATGGTGAGGCGCACGCGTCGCGCGTCGAGACGCTCCAGGCGTGCCGGACGCAGCGGTTCTCGCTCCGACTCGAGTAGCAGCGTGCCGCCGCCGAAGACCTCCTGCTCGTGGCCGTGGAGGTCGCGGGCGAGCGTGACCTCGTAGACCTTGGGCAGGTGTGCGCGGGGCGACGTGACGCGATGAATCAGTGCGCCATCATCCGTCAGCAGCAAGAGACCCGAGGTGTCGCGGTCGAGGCGCCCGACGGGTGCCATGATCGGGGAGCGTCGCCGAAACCGTTCGGGGAGCAGGTCGTACACCAACGGGTTCGCGTCGGTCGTGGAGCAGACGTAACCCGTGGGCTTGTGCAGGAGCACGACTGATCCGGGCGCCGGGTCGAGCGGCTCGTTGTCGAGCAGAATGTCACCGGGCGCGCAGCGATCGTCGGCCGAAAGGATGCGCCCATCGACATGCCGCAGACGGCGCGCGTCGCACATCGCCAGCACCTCCTTTCGTGTGCCATAGCCGAGGTTGGCGATGTACTTGATGAGCTTCATCATCCCTCACGGAAGGTCTCGCAGCGCCACTTTCGCCGCGGCCAATGCGTCGGGCGAGCGGGAGGATGCGCGTCGCTCGCGCCGGACCTCGCGGCCCGGCGCCGTGGATTCTATACGGTGAGTCGCCTTCGTGCGGACTACGCGGCCAAGTCCACCTCAGGCAGCGGCACCTGCACGAGCACGGGAATGGGGGAGGTGCGAATCACCTTGTCCGCCACGCTGCCCATGAGGAATCGCGGGAGTCCTCCCATTCCGGACGACGAGAGCACGATCAGGTCCGAGCCATCCGACTTCGCGAGCTTGAGCAGTCCCTTGGCGGCGTGTCCGTCCACGAGCACCTCGACCGACACGGAGCGCCCCTCCTTGCGGATCTTCGCCGCGAGCGGTTCCAGGTAGTCCCGCCTGACCTCGACGTCGATCTGATTGGTCAGCAGTGGCGACAGCATCGTCTTGGTCGGAGGAATCACGTGGGCCAGTGTGAGGTGCACCGGCGCGGTGCCGCTCAGGCGCACCACTTCGTCAATCGCGCGCTCGCTGTCGGGTGAGCCGTCCAGCGCCACGAGGGCCCTCGAGAAGGGCACCAGCATCTCCGTGCGCGAGGGAAGCTTGTGCTTGACACGCGTGAGCAGGATGGGCACGTGCACGCGTCGCAGCAGGCCCTCGGATACGCTGCCCAGCCACGCACGCGAGACGCCGCCGCGCCCGTGCGTGGCCATCACCACGAGGTCGACCTGTTCGTCCCGGATGAAGCCTTCGAGGCTCTCCTGGACATCGCCCTCCAGTACGTAGGACTTGGCGTCGCGGCAGCCCAGCTTGCGGGCGCGGGCGGCCACACGCTCGACGTGCTTCCTGGCTTCCGCGATCTGGTCCTGTTCGTACGCCGGGTCGATGGGAGGAGCGGCCTGCGTGCGGCTGGGCTGCGGCGTGTGCTGGACGGTCACCACCGCCAGGCGTGCGGCGTGAAACTTCGCCAAGGTGAGCGCCATGGGAAAGGCGCGGTAGGCGAACGTCGAGCCATCGAGGGGAACGAGAATTGATCGGATCATCGCGTATCTCCGGTGCGAGAGGAAGGAAGGGCCGCACCGGGGCGCGGCGCTGGAAATTGCGACTGACGTGCGTGCGTCATGTGCGGACCGTCTTGTGCAGCGCAGCCTGCACGCTCAGGAACTCACCCACATTCTCCATCGTGACGAGTCCCACCAGCATCCCGCTGCGCAACACGGGAACCGTGCGGCAACTGCAACCCTGCAGCTGCTCCAGCACGTTCTCCATGTAGTCCTCGACATCGGCGACGCGAAAATCGCGCTGCATCACCGAATCGATGCGCGAGGACTTGCCGTCGCTCGCCAGTGCGGCGAGCAGGGCGGCGCGCGTCAGCACGCCCACCACCGCGGTGCCTTCAACGACTGGAAAATCCTGCTGGCTGTCCGACAGCAGCAGTTCCACGGCACGGTCCAGGGTGTCGTCCGGAGCCAGCGTGCGGAAGCGCGACACCATCACCGACTCGGCAGTCGTGTGGCCGAGGGCAAACTTCATCTGGGTGGCGGCGGATTCCTGCGCCGCCCCGATCCATACAAAGACCGCGATGAGCACGAGA
This sequence comes from Gemmatimonadaceae bacterium, assembly GCA_039927015.1. Classification (GTDB taxonomy): domain Bacteria; phylum Gemmatimonadota; class Gemmatimonadetes; order Gemmatimonadales; family Gemmatimonadaceae; genus SCN-70-22. The sequence goes on from JBDSVW010000169.1 coordinate 10,787, forward strand.
AAAGGACTGCCGAAGAACCCGAGGATACCAAAGACGAGGGCGACCGCCTGTCCCAGCCGTGCCGCCAACCGCGTTGCGCGCGCATAGTTCATTCGCATGGCAAGCAATGCGCGCACCACGCGTCCGCCATCCATCGGAAACGCCGGCAGGAGGTTGAAGGTGGCGAGCACCACATTGATGACCATCATGCGCTCGAGGAACGAGCCACCCGTGAGGGTCAGCTCTCCAATGGGCGACATGCCGCCCACTGCGCGCAGGCCGACATACAGCACCAGCGCGATGACCGCGTTCACCGCCGGGCCGGCCAGTGCCACCAGCAGCTCCTGGCGCGGATCCTCCGGCATGCGCTCCAGCCGGGCGACGCCGCCGATCGGCAGCAGGATGATGTCCCGCGTCCCGATGCCGAAGCGTCGCGCGGTGAGCGCGTGCCCGAACTCGTGCAGCACCACGCAGGTGAAGAGCGCGAGTATGAAGAAGATGCCAGCCGCAACGGCCCACACGCTCTGTTCCGCCTGCCAGTGCGCGTACCCCACCCACACGACGAGCAGGATGAACGTGACGTGCACGTACAGGGCAATCCCCGAGAATACTCCGATTCTGGCCGCCCATTTCATGCGGGATTCTCCTCGCTGTGGTGGGCGATGACCCAGCCGTCGCCTCCGGCGCCGCTCGCATCGCCGGAGTCGCCGGTGATAGCCGGTGATAGCCGCTCGTCGTAGTTCCGTCTGCAGCCATCACGGACGCGGACGTTGGCGGGTGTACCGGGCGCGCTACCTCCCGGAGGCGCCTTTGCCCTGCGCGACCAAGCCCGCGCTCGCCGTTTCGGGCCCCGATACGCGACGGATCTTGTCAGGCGCATACGCCTGCGCCCAATCACCGTCACACAATCAATATAACAGGTCTGTGTGCAGGTGACGGCGATGCAGGGAATACCTTCGACGGCGAGGCAGGATTCCGAGGCGTGTCGCGAGGATCATCCGTCGTACGAATTCCCTGGAAGGGCGGACGCTGGTTCCAGTCGCGCATCCTCTGAATCGACGGCGATCCACTCGGTCTTGTGGGAGGGCTCCACGTGAGGTCCCGCGGACCAGCCGAATGAGCCGGACGCTGCCGGCGATGCCAAACGAGCGACAGCGCGCTGCCGCTCCGCGTTCGCCTAACGAACTCCGCCCAGGCAGGCCGGTACCGTGAGCGCGCGTCCACCCCGACGGTGAGGCCCGTCGGGTCGCATGGGCCCGCTCCTACGGCGCGGCGCAGCCATCAAGTGCCTCCCACAGCCGAGAGGCGGTGTTCGCGGCCGGACGAGTGCGCGGGTGCGCGTTCATCCCGTCGTGCGTTCGGCGCCTGCGATGGGCGGGACGCGGTGCGATCTCATACCACCCGACGGCATCTCGGAACCTCGATTCCACAACATAGTGTTGCACCAACGCGACAACGTCTCCCCACGAAGTGAGGAGACGCTGTGGTCGTAAGCTCGGCCCGATTCCAGCTGATCCAGATACCGCCGCGTGGTTCGCTTCAGACAAGCGAGACGGACACTCAGGAACAACGTCCAGCTGGAACGAACGTGCATCCATCGTTTCGGGTCGCCGCGCCGTCCTTCACTCCGTACTTGCCTTGGCGGGTGATCTCTCGAAACGTGCCGAACTTCGAAAGTTCAGGAGACTGATACATCGGTCACTCCTGCGTTCGACCGGAGCATGTCCCCGGTACCATGCGATCGGGCATGATCGCGAATGCGTCTGCATCCGCAATGCGGGCAATCGGCATAGTGCTCTCTGCCGCTTGACGCCGGTCGCGGGCGCATGGGAACGGGGCATTTCGCATGACGTACCCCAGTTCACTATACCACCATAATACCATTACCGTGTGCGAAAAATGTGCCAAAATCAGCACTCCTCATCTTACAACCGACGACTCCTACTATTTGCGCGCGAAGTACGAGTACTGGCTGGAGCAGACCGCTGGTCCCCACACGCTCCGACACTTGTCGGTTGAAGATCCGGGATCTGTGTAAGGGTTTCTCCTACGCTCCGTCAGGGAGTTCGCCGAGTACGTCACCAAGGCCGAGCCACGCATCGCCGTTGTAGAGCGCGATGGTACGCAGGTAGCGACGCGCGTCCTCGCCGTGCGCCTGGTAGAGCGCATGGGCCGCGTCGCGAACCTTGCTGGCGTCGGCGAAGGGCGGCTCGAGATCGTCGGCGATGATGCCGGCCTCGTGCGTGACTCCCGCCGCATCGAGGAATTCCACCTGAAGCCCGGGCTCGAGTTCCACGTACAGTGCCTGCAACAGGCCGAATTCGTCGTGCGACGTCTCCAGTCCGTAGCGCACGACTTCCTTCGCGAGCTGTTCGCTGCTGCGCTTGCGCACGGTCTCGAGACGAAAGCCGCCCCCGCGCGCCACGACAAGTCGGACGTAGCGTTCCTTCGATGCGGGGCTCGAATCAATGTCTCGCATCACCAGCGCGACGCGTTTCTCGGCCGGCAGCGACCGATACGGAGATGGCGTCCTCATCGGGCGTCCGCCTCGGCGTCACCTGGATGATAGGTCCGCTTGGCGTGCGCCTCCACATCCTCCCGGTAGAAGCGCACGTCCTTGAACGCGCCCTCGCTGTACATCTTCGCCTGGTCGTAGAAGTGGGGCGATGCGGGATCACCGCTCTCGCCGCCGGCAAGAATGCTCTTGGCTCGCACGCGTGGCCCGAACTCGACCACTGCGACGAAGCTGTTGCCGCTGGTGCCGTACATCTTCTTCGTGCCCGGATAGATTCGCGCCCCAAACGACGCCAGGGAGCCCCACGTGCCTGACGCGAAGCCCACGGGCAGGCTCGGCTTGCTGTCGTCGAAGGGCTGCACGATATCGCCCGTGACGCGCTGAAAGCGATTCACCTCTCCCCACGGCGTCTTCCACGTGCCGAAGGAGGAGTCGAGTTGCGCCACGGCCGCCTGCAGCGCCCCCAGTCGTTCCGCCGCCGACATCTTCCCGGCCATGTAGTCGAACACCGGGCCCGACTCGTAGTACTCGTCGGCGCGCGCGCGTCGCATCAACTCCTGGCCCCAGTACACCGCGAGCGTGGTGGGAACGGATGCGACGCCAGTCTTGCGATCCCACGACCGCAGTGAGTCGACCGCTCCCTTCAACGGGGCCTTCAGTGCATCGGTTGCGGCGAGTTGGTCGTAGTTCGCCAGCAATGCCGGAATCAACGCGTCGAAGCCCGTGAGGTAAGGATCATACGCCGCCACGATGAGTGATTCGAGCGTGAAATCCTTCCGGTCCTTCAGTACCCGCACGGCATGCAGTCCGCGTGCATTCTCCTCATCGGGCGCCATGTACGACGGATATTGGTCGCGCCGGGGACTCGCGCTGCCGGACGCCGTGAAGGGGGTCGAATTCGTGTTCTGAATCCAGCCCGTGGAAGGATTGTGGATCACGATCATCTCGTCCACCGAGTGCAGTCCCTTCCACTCGGTGGCGGGATTGCTGCCGTCCACCACACCCGACCAGCTGAAACTCGTATCGCGCTTCGGCATGAAGTTGCCGTGGAAGTAGGCGATATCACCTTCGGCCGATGCGTAGACGGTGTTGTTGGAGGAGTTCGTGCGCAGCTCCATCACGCGCTTGAAGTCCGCTAAGCCCGTAGTCTTGGTTCGCAGGAACGACTGCGAGAGCGCCTTCTCGTGCGCCACCATGAGCTTGATCGTGATCCACTTGTCCTGATCGGCGCGGATCACGGGGCCGTGCTCGCTGACGTACACCCGGAACTCGCGATGCGCGAGCGTTGCGCCATCCTTGTACGGCAGGCGCAGCGTGCGCACCATGAAGGGCTTCAGCTCACTGCCGTACTTGTAGAAGTACTCCTCGCCCTTCTTCTCTACCGTCTCGGCATACTCGTCAATCACGTCCGCCGCGGTAGAGGTGTGCATCCAGCCGTTGTACTCGTTGAAGCCCTGGTAGACAAAGAATTGTCCCCAGGTCACGGCGCCGTAGGCGTTGAGCCCCGCCTCGCTCACCATGTGCACTTCGGGACGGAAGTAGAACGAGGTGTGCGGATTGATGAGGAAGAGCGGATGGCCCGCCGAGGTGTTGGTGGCGGCGATGGCGATGCCGTTGGAACCGCGCGGCTCGAGATCGGGATTCGCGTCTACGTTGGCGACCATCGCCGCCTGTTTGTCACCGTAGAAGGCCTCAAGGTTTCGGAGCGAGATACTCTCGATGTCCCCGCCAATGCTGCCCTCGCTGAACGTGAGTGCCATCCATGGCTCGAAGCGGGTGATCAGCTTCGGCTTGACCTCTGGATGCGTGTGCAGGAAATAGTTAAGGCCATCCGCGAAGGCGTTCATGAGGGCCTTGAGCGAATCCGGGCTGGCCACATACTCCTGCTTCACCACGGTCGAATCGATGAACAGCTGCATGCGGAGGTCGCCATACAGCGCCTCCTTGCCCTCCACCTCGGCCATGCGGCCCATCGCGTTGATATAGTTGACCTCGACGCGATTGAAGTCATCCTCGGCTTGCGCGTACAGGAGGCCGAAGACGGCATCTGCGTCTGACTTGCCATAGACGTGGGGAATGCCCCAGTTGTCGCGGATGATCGTCACATTCGCCGCTTGCTGCTGCCAGCGGGCGAGATCGGACGAGGAGGCGGAGCCGCCGCAGGCGGCGAAGGCAATGGCCAGGAAGCAGACAAGTCGTTTCATCGGGACGGGATGGGGTTGGGAGCGGCAGAAATGGTCGTCTCTGCCCGCCCGTTTCGCCAGTCCGCAGAAGAAATTCAGTCCGCTGGGGCACCTTCCGCGAACCGATCCGCGACGTGACCGCCAACGAGCATCACGCGGACGTGCCCTTCCGCGCCCTCCGCACTTCGTAGGCGCGGGCGTGCGCGGTGGCGATACGGAGCACCGAGCGCGCGTCCAGCATGCCAGCTCCGCTTTCAAGTAGGTCGCCCAGGATGTGTTCGGATTCCGTCGGGGCACCACGTTCCATGTCGCGCAGCAGGGAGGCGGTGAGGGGCGATCCCTGCGCCGTGAGCACGCCCTGCGCGCGCTCGCGCACCGCGTCGCGCGGCGGGAATCCGTGGTGCGTCGCGATGGCCGCGCACTCCGCGTACAGGTGTGTGCCAAGATCGGACACGCCGACCGCCACGATGTCTCCGATTGATGCCCGCATCAGCACGTTGATGCCGCCCACCGCCGCGATGAAGATCCACTTCTCCCACATCTCCTGCAGGATGGCGGCGCTCACCTGCGTCTCGAACTTCGCGCGCGCCAGTACCCGTCCGATCCCGGCGACACGCGCCGACTGCGACCCGTCCCGGTCGCCCAGCACGAGCGTGTGCAAGTCGTTGACGTGGAGAATGGTGCCGGCTGCGTCGAGCGTCGCAGAAATCATGCACAGGCCCCCCAGAACGCGGGCGTCGCCAAAGCGCTCGCCGAGCAACGTGAGGTGGCGCATCCCGTTGAGCAGGGGCACGATGGCCGTGCGCTCCCCCACGGCTGGTGCGAACGACTCCATCGTGGCGGGCAGGTCGTAGGCCTTGCAGCCGACGATAATCACGTCGTACGGTCCCGAGATGTCGGCGGACATCACGTGCTGCGGGGCGGTGAGGGAGACATCACCGTGCGTGCTGCGCACGTTGAGCCCGGCCTTGCGTAGCTGCGCGGCCCGTCCCGGGCGCACGAGAAAGGTGACGTCGGCGCCCGACTCCACCAGCCGAGCCCCGAAGTACCCACCGACGGCTCCCGCACCCACCACGAGAAAGCGCACGCGAAACCTCTTCCGTTCAGATCCCTGCGAGTCGGCCCGTTGCGGCCGCCCGTGCTGAATGATGGATGACGTTCCGGAAGCTGTGAAGAGCAGGCGCGCGCACAGCGCGTGGCGCGCGGCCTGACGTCAAGGCAGCCTCGGCCGTCATCGCGAGTCGGACCGCTGCTAGCTTTCGCATCATGACGAGACCGAAGGTCGTGATCATAGGCGGGGGCTTCGCCGGGATCGCCGCAGCGCGCGTGTTGCGGCGAGCCGCGGTGGATGTGGTGCTCATCGATCGCACTAATCATCACGTTTTTCAGCCCCTGCTATATCAGGTGGCGGTGGCGACGCTGGCCCCCAGCGACATTGCCGTCCCGATTCGCTGGATTCTTCGGAAGCATGGCAACACGCGCGTGGAGATGGGCGAGGTGACGGGCATCGATGTCGCCGAGCGCCGCGTGGAGGTGGATCATGGCGCCCGTGTGGAGTCGTACGACTTCCTGATCGTTGCCGCGGGGGCGCGTCACGCCTACTTCGGACACGGCGAATGGGAAGCGCTGGCACCGGGGCTCAAGTCGCTCGAGGACGCCGTGGACATCAGGCGGCGTTTTCTCGAGTCGTTCGAGCGCGCAGAGACGGCGCGCCCTGGCGAGGAGCGCGAGGCGTTTCAGACTACCGTCATTGTGGGAGGCGGTCCCACGGGCGTCGAGCTGGCCGGTCTGATGGCCACCATTGCCCGCGACGTGATGCCGGGCGAGTTCCGGAACATCGACACGCGCAAGACGCGCGTGCTGCTGCTTGAAGGAGGACCGCGCATCCTGCCCGCCTTTCCCGAGAGGCTCTCCGACCAGGCGTTGCAGGACATTCGGGAGCTCGGCGTGGAGGTGCGCCTGCATTCCATCGTCACGCGCGTCGAGGCTGGCGCCGTGTTCGTGGGAGACGAACGCATCGCGACGAGGAGTGTCTTCTGGGCGGCAGGGAATGCGGCGTCACCGCTCGGCGCCATGCTCGGCGCTCCGCTGGACCGTGCGGGCCGCGTGGAGGTGGGCGCCGACCTGTCGATCCCCGGACATCCGGAGGTATTCGTGGTGGGGGATCTCGCGGCAGTGATGCGCGACGACGGCCAGCCCGTGCCTGGCGTTGCGCCTGCCGCGAATCAGGAGGGCGCGTGCGCTGGCCGCAACGTGCTCCACTCCATCCGGCGCCAGCCTCGCGAGGAGTTCGGCTACTTCAACAAGGGTGACCTGGCGACCATTGGCCGCCATCGCGCCGTGGCCGCGTTCGGCAAGCTGCAATTCACGGGCGTGCTGGCGTGGCTGCTCTGGCTGTTCGTGCACATCGCCTACCTCGTGGGATTCCGCAACCGCCTTACCGTGCTCATTCAGTGGTCGTGGGCCTACTTCGCGTACCAGCGCGGCTCGCGCCTCATCCTGGGCGGGACCGCGCGTGAGGAGGTCGCCTTCCAGGACTCACGCTGACCTCGTACGGAGCGGCGCTGGTGTCGGTGGTGAGTGGGACAGCCGTGTACGCGAAAGGGAGCTCCACTGGGAGCCCCCTTTCGTTGTCCTCGATCGTTCAACCGGAGGTGCGGCCGGTCAGGGCACGAACTTCGGCTTGGAGGGCACGAGGATATGCGGCATGGAACCCAGCAGCTCGTTCACCTTCGCCACGCGCGTGTTCACGATGTTGTCCAGACGCGCCTGGGCCTCGTTTGTCTCGGTATGCAGCTCCGTGAGCCGCAACGCTTCCCCGGCCGTCGGGGCATTGATGCCGCGCCACACCATGCCCGCCACCGTCGAGATCTCCTCGCGGAGCCGAGGATACTGGCGGTAGCCGAACACGGGCGATGGGCGCGTGAGCACGCTGTCGCGGAAGTGCGTGAGGTCAACGATCGTGCTGTCCACGAGCACCAGTGCCCGTGCCGCCGATGGCGACGGCGCATCGCCCGCACCCTTGAGCTGCGTCTGCAACCCGGTGAGTTGCTGCAGCAGGTTGTTGGTGTTCTCGACGATGCCGTTGACGCGCGTCGTGAGGTCACGCAGCTCGAGTCCTGCGCCCTGCTGGGCGAGCACGTCGCGCTCCGCGATGTCGTAGCGAGGGTCGAGTTCCACCGTCACCTGCTTGGTGAACGTCCGGCCGTCCACGTCCAGCGCCAGCGTGTAGACGCCCGGCACCGCGGTGAGTCCGGGCGGTGTGAAGACGCTTTCCAGCGTGACGTCGCGGTCGCTCACTCGGCTGCGCCCGCGCGGGGTCTCTGGCGCCGCGCGGCGCCGTTGCCCGCTGCCACCCACCGGCGGCTCGTACTTCAAGTCCCAGGCGGCGCGGTTCACGCCGGCCTCCGACGGCAAATCCTTCAGCTCACGCACCACCGTCCCCGTCTTGTCGCTGACGGTAAGGGACACCGACTTGGCCGGTGACTTGAGGTAGTACGAGAGGAGCGCGCCGTAGGGCGGGTTCTCGCCGGCCCACACCTTGAAGCCAAGGTTGCCGTCCTTGTTCCAGTAGTTCCAGCGCGTCGCGGGACGCACGTCGAAGAACGTGACGTCGGTGGAGAACGCCTGCGTGATCTGCTGCAGCGGGGTGACATCGTCCATCACGTAAAGTCCGCGGCCGTGCGTGGCGACGATGAGGTCGTTTTCGCGCGGGTGCACGTGCAGGTCGCGGACGGGCGAGACGGGCAGGTCTCCTCGCAGCGAGACCCAGTGGGCGCCGCGATCCCACGATGCCCACAGGCCGAACTCCGTGCCGAGGTAGAGCAGGTTGCGATTGCGCGGGTCCTCGCGGATGACGTGCGTCCACCCGGCGGTCTTGGGCAGGTCACCCATGATGGCCTTCCACGAACGGCCGAAGTCGGTGGTCATGTAGACGTAGGGCGCGTAATCGTCGTCCTGGTGATGATCGGCGACCACGTAGGCCGTGCCGGCGTCGGCGTGCGACGCCTCGACGGTGGGGATCCACGCGTTAGGCGCGAGTCCGTCGATCTTGCGGAAGGTGCTCGTCCAGGACTTGCCGCCATCGCGGGTGACGTACACTTCCCCGTCGTCGCTGCCCGTCCAGATGACGTTGCTGTCGAGGGGCGAGGGCGCGACGGAGAGCAGCGTCGAGTGGAACTCGGCGGCCGTGTTGTCCACGACAATGGGGCCGCCGGAATGCTGTTGCTTGGTGGTGTCGTTCGTGGTGAGGTCGGGGGAGATCACCTCCCACGACTGTGCCTGGTCACGCGACCGGAAGAGCACGTTGCCGCCGAAGTAGACGGTGCCGGGCTGCAACGGCGTGACCGCGATGGGGGAGTTCCAGTTGAAGCGGTACTTATGGCCGAGCATGCGATCGCCCACCGATCCCACCCGGTTGGGGTAGGGGTAGACCATCTTGATGTTGCCGGTGCGGAGGTCGGTGCGGTAGATCATGCCCCCCTGCGCGTCGGAATACACGATCCACGGGCTGGCCACGTCGGGCACCGCGAAGAAGCCGTCGCCGCTGGAGATGTTGTACCAATCGCTGCGCTGCACACCGCGCGACGAGAGACCGATGGTCGTGCCGCACCAGCTGCCATTGTCCTGCAGTCCGCCGCACACGTTGTACGGCTTCTGCATGTCGTAGTTGATGTGGTAGAACTGGGTGAACGGAAAGGTGTTCACGACTTCCCAGGTGCGCCCGGCGTCGTACGAGAGCTGCCAGCCGCCATCCGAACCCTCCAGGATGCGCTTCGGGTTGAGGGGGTCGATCCACATCGCCTGGTGGTCGCCGTGCACGTCGCCCTGCACCTGCCGGAAGTTCAGGCCACCATCCTCTGACAGGTACAACCCGCCGGAAAGCGCGAATACGCGATTGGGATTCGCCGGGTCCACGCGGATGTCGGCGTAGTAGAAGGGCCGGAAGTTGATGTTGGCGTCGCGGGTGGTCATGCGCCAGCTCTCGCCGGCGTCGTCGCTGCGCCACATCTCGCCTTCGTCAATCGTCTCGCTCACGACGTACACGATGTTCGGGTCGCTCGCTGCCACGGCGACGCCGATGCGGTCCATCTCCTTGCGCGGCAGGCCCCGGGAGGCGTCGGGGCCGCTCAGGCGCGTCCAGTGCTCACCGCCATCGCTCGTCTTCCACACCGACGTGTTGCCGCCGCCCGACTCGAGGTGCCACGCCCAGCGGCGGTACGTGTACATGCCGGCGTAGACGATGTTCGAGTTGCCCGGGTCGGCCGAGATGTCCGAGCAGGAGGTCTGGGGGTCGAGGTACAGGCTGCGCTTCCAGCTCTTGCCGCCGTCCACGGTCTTGAACACGCCCCGCTCCTCGCCCGGCCCCCACTCGCGGCCTAACGAGCAGGCGTACACGATGTCGGGGTTGCGCGCGTCGATCACGATGCGGGCGATCTTGTCGGACTTCACGAGGCCGATGCGGGTCCACGTCTCGCCGGCGTCCACCGACTTGTACATCCCGTCGCCCACCGAGGCATTGTTGCGCGGATTGCCTTCACCCGTGCCCACGTAGATGATGTTCGGGTCGGAGGGCGCGATGGCGATGGCCCCGATGGAGCCGGCGCTCTCGCGGTCGAACACCGGGTGAAAGGTCGTGCCGGCATTCGTCGTCTTGATGATGCCGCCGTTGGCGCCGGCCACGAAGTAGGTGGCCGGATCGCCGGGCACCCCCACCACGGCGGAAACACGTCCCGCCTGGTTGGTGGGGCCGAGCGAGCGCCACGAGAGGCGGCTGAGCGCGTCCCACTCGCGCGAGGCGGGAGCGGTCACCACGGGACTTGTCGCCGGCCGCTGGGCCGGCAGCGCGCACGGCGCGCCGACGAGCAGCGTGAGGACGGGGGCAAACGGACGAAGACGGGTCATCGGGGGGCGTGGGGCGTCGGGGGAGAGGGATGCTCGGCCGCCGTCGTGGGATGTGGGCAGCGAGCGGGCCAGCATGCTTACGATACGCTGCAGCCGCGCGCTTCGTTTGCGGCTTCCCGTTGCGGGTTGCACACTTGGGAATCGCTCGCGTGCGGTGCCCGACGTTTACAGGCGCCGTACTCCCTCGTCCCGCGTTCCCGATACCTCATGAAGCTGTCGCCACTCGCCCTCGCCGTCCTGGTCGCCCCGTGCGCCCTTGGCGCGCAGTGGAGCAATCGCTACCCCAAGAACGTGGGCTTCAATCACCACGTCTATCTCGAGGGCTACGAACTGCCCATCATGGCCAACGGCGCGCTGGATGTGGCGGCGTCGAGCACGGGAGGCCTGGTGATCGCGTCGCGCGGGTGGTTGTGGCGACTGGACGCGACGAGTGGGGTCGCGACGCGTCTCACCTCCTCCGGCGGCGTGGACTCCAGGCCGTCGTGGTCCCCCGATGGACGACGCATCGCCTTCCTGCGCGACGACTCGCGCACGCTGGCCGTCATGGTTCGCGACATGGAGAGCGGCGTGGAAACCGAGGTGGATCGCGGCATGGCGCTCGACCCGGTGTTCTCGGCCGACGGAAAGTCGGTCGTGTACGCCAACGCGACGTCAGGCGACCTCGACCTCTGGAGTGCCGATCTCTCGACGGGTGCCAAGACACGCCTGACGAGCGAGGCGGGTCTCGAATTGCGGCCGCAGCTGCTGCCGGACGGGCAGGGCATCGTCTACACCTCCAAGACACGTGGCGGCGGAGATCAGATTCGTCTCCGCCAGCTGCCATCGGGTGAGGAGTCGGTGCTGCTGCAGGGCAGCATCATTTCGCAGACTCGGCCGGCCTTGAGCCCGGACGGGAAACTCCTGGTGTACAACTGGCCCGGCACGCTTGGCTGGGAGCTACGCCTGATGTCGACCGAGCGGCCCGGCGTGTCGGTGTTGCTTGTCGCGAAACCGCGTGGCCGCCCTGTGGCGCCCGCGTGGAGCGCCGATGGGTCGACTATTTACTTCAGCGAAGCTGACGCGCAGCAGGTGATGCGATTGTATGCCGTTCCCGCGAACGGCGGCCGCGTGTCGCCGGTGGCCGTCGGTGAGTGGGAGTGGGGCGTGCCCACGGGCCGCCTCTCCGTGCGCACGACGTGTGCGGAGTGTGCGGGTCCGGTGGCGGCGCGGCTTGGTGTGCTGGACGCCAATGGCCATCCACTCGCGCCCTCCCTGGGCATGTCACGCTTCGACGGGCAGACGGGGCAGATGTACTTCTACTCACCGGGAGTGGTGGAGCTGGAGGTGCCCGCAGGCCCGGTGGTGATTCGCGGCGTGCGCGGGCTGACGACCACCGAACGGGTGCTGCGGGCCACGGTGGCCGCCGGGGAGTCGCGCGCCGTGAGCCTGGACCTTCCCGAGCTGTGGAATGCCCGCCGCGCGGGCTACTACTCGGGCGATCATCACTTCCACCTCAACTATGGCGGGCAGTTCGATCTCGCACCGCAGGAGTTGCTGCCGCTGATGGCCGGCGAGGGACTCGACGTGGCCACGCCGTTGCTGGCCAACCTGCACAACCGCTTCGAAAACCAGGGCCACTTCGACTGGCGATCGTTAGGCTCGGCGCCGCTCGTGCGATGGGGGCAGGAGGTGCGCTCGCACTTCCTCGGCCATGTGGGGCTGATCGGCACCGACCAGCTCTTCTGGCCGTGGGTGTGGGGACCAGGTTACGAGGTGTACGGGCGCGATGACCGGCTGAACGCGACGGCGCTGCAGTTCGCGCGCGAGCAGGGTGGGGCGGGGATCTACGTGCATCCCGTCTCCACCCCGACGCCGTTCACCGAGGCCGGGTTGGCGTCGCTTCCCATCGAACTCGTGGCCGACGCGGCAATGGGCATGGTGGACCTGCTGGAGGTCGTTTGTCTCTGGAGCAACGCCGTCGGCGCCACCGAGCTCTGGTATCGCTTCCTGAACGCGGGCCTTCCGGTCGCGCCGTCGGCCGGCACAGATGCCATGACGGACTTCCATCGCACCATGGCGCTCGGCACCACGCGCGTGTACGTGCGTCCGGAGGGATCGTTCAATTTCGGCAGTTACATGTCCGCGCTCACGGCGGGCCGGTCGTTCGTCACCACCGGTCCCATGCTCGAGCTCACCGTGAACGGAGCGGCGCATCCGGGCGACGTCGTGCGAGTGAGTGGCGGGCGCGTGAAGTTCGCGCTCCGGGCGGCGAGTGCGGTGGCGGTGGACAGCGTCGCGATCGTGGTGAACGGTCGCACCGTGCGCGCCCTGGGTGGGCTGGCCGCAGGGACGTCGGGGGAATGGAGCGGGGAGGTGGCGGTGCCGCGCGGTGGATGGATCGCCGCCCGGGCCATCGGTCCCTCCACGGCCACGTGGCCCGCGATGGCCGAATACGCCTTCGCCCACACGGCCCCCGTCTGGTTAGGCGAGAGCGCGAGCACCGATCCCGCGGCCCGGCGCGCAGCGGCGCAGGATCTCCTCCGTGCCCTGGCGGTCGCGGAGCAGCGACTGGTGGCGGGTTACGAAGGCAGCGAGATCCCGCGGTTGCGCGCGCACTTCGCCGAGGCGCGCACGCGATTGCAGCACATGGCGCAGTAGGATCGCGCGGACCACGTCCGCGACCCTTCCGCGAGATCCGTCAGGGCGCGCCGATGGTGAGGCGCCAGACGAGCGCAAGCAGTGCGAGCAGCACCGCCGCCCCGATCGCGACCCAGGGCCAGCGCGACGGTGCCGCGGTACCAGCGTCGACCGATTGCGCCGGCGCCGCCACCCTGGCGGCGTTCGCGCTGTCGTTACGCGCACGCTCCATCGTGAGGGCGCGCTCCTGGGCCGCGACGATCTCGGTCATCGAGAGGCGCACGCGTTCGTGTGACGCGGCGCGGCGGGCCGTGGCCAGCGCATCCACGAAGTCCACCGCCGTGCCAAAGCGCTCCTCCGGAGACTTGGCCAGCGCACGCATGACCACCATGTCCATCATAGGGGCGATGCCGGCCCGCAGCGGCAGCACGCTGGGTATGGGCGCGGTGCAGTGCATGCTGAGCACCATCTGCGGATTCCGGCCCATGTAGGGCGGGCTTCCGGCCAGCATTTCAAAGACCACGCAGCCCAGGCTGTAGATGTCCGCACGGCCGTCCACCAGCGTTGCGCTGGCCTGCTCGGGACTCATGTAGAGCGCCGTGCCGACCGCGACGCCCGCCCGCGTGACCGACGTGTCGCCGCTGCCTCCATCCAGCATCTTGGCGATGCCGAAGTCCGCGACTACCGATGTGCCCGCGGTGATGAGGATGTTCTCTGGCTTGATGTCGCGGTGCACCACTCCGTGTGCGTGCGCGTAGTCGAGCGCCACGGCCACGTCGCGCGCTACCTGCATCAGCGCGTCAATCGGCAGCTGCTTCTCGCGGTTGATGCGCTCCCGTAGCGACTCGCCTTCGATGGCGGGCATGACGTAGAACATCAATCCTTCCTCTTCGCCCGAATCAAGCAGGGGAAGGATGTGCGGATGGCTGAGCTTCGCGGCGAGCGCGATCTCGCGCGCGAAGCGCTCGTGTCCGAGCGAGATCGCGATCTCGGGCCGGAAGACCTTGATGGCCACACGCCGACGGTAGCGCTCGTCGTCGGCCAGAAAAACAGTCGCCGTTCCACCCACTCCCAGCTCGCGCCCGAGCGTGTAACGTTCCGCAATCGCGGCGCGGAAGCGCTCGAACTGCTGGTTCATCTGGGATGGGAGCAGGTGTGCCACTGCATGCGGGCGTGGTCCGGGCCGCGGGGTCCGCGAAAGATGCCCTACTCGACGGTCCTGTGCTAGCGGCGCACCGCCGTGCTCTCCAGGAGCAGCTCACGCACCGCGCGCGCCTTGCCCGCGCGTTCGAGTGCGGCCCACAGGCGCGCGACGGTCTCATCATCCACCAATCCGGCCGGCGAGCCAGCTGCAACTCCCGCCAATCGCTCCGCAGCGCGGAATGATTCCACCGATGTCACAGTCTCGGATGTGAAGAGCATGGCGTCGTCGCCGCGCTGCAATGGGCGTTCGCGCGGACGGAAGTAGCCGAGTGCGTTGAGCATGATCTTGAGCTGCCACACGTCATTGCCCCCAAACTGCTGCAGCGTGCGATAGCCCAGCGTTTGAGAGATGGCCTCGTACACGCGGCGCAGTTCGGCCACCGGTTCGGGGTGTTCGCAGACGGAGATGTTCGCCGTCACGCCATCGCTCCGCCGCGCGCGACCGGGACGCGCATCGGCCACGATGACGGCTGCCGACTGCTGGCGTCCCTTGCGACCGTCGCCGCCCTTGGCGTGCCCCGCGGCAATGGCCTCGATGAGACGATCGGCGAGATGGCGCGCGCTGCCCTCGCTCGCTTCAAACGCAGCGGCCACCGCGTCCACCACCTCGGGCCCCACCAACAGGTTGCCCTGCGTGACGTAATGCGTACCGGCGCGATGTCCGGCCCATGGCGAGGTGCGCGTGCCCGTGTGCTGTGCGCTGCGTCCGTCCTTGCCTATCACCCCGATCTGGCGAGACGCGGCCGCGGAGTCGAGCGCAAGCAGTCGCGTCAACGCTTCGCTCGGCGTTGCCCCTCCGCCAATGGCATCGAGCAGTTCCGCGCCGTACTCGGTGCGCGTGTTGGCCTGCGTGGCCACCGCACCAACCCCCGCCCGCACCCACGGTACGCCATTGCCGACACACGCGACGCGCGTGGTGACGGCCACGCCCACCTCACCGGTGCGCGGGTCGGTGGCCGCAATGGAGAAAGTGTGGAAGATGAGCGAGTCGCCCCACGTCGCCGGATTCTGTGCGGCGACGTGCGTGGGTGACGCGGCGCCCAAGACGCAGGCGGCGGTGAAGGCGCGCGCAGCAAACGTGCGAAATGAAGACACGGACAACTCCTGTCGATGTGCGGGGGGCGCTCGATGAATGGGGCGGGGGGCGACGGTAAGCGCCGGCGCCGACCTACACGGCGGCGGCCGGCCGCGCCCGCACGAATTGGTCGAGACCGAGCCCCAGGAAAATGGTCGCCAGCACCGCCAGCGCCGACGTGTAGAAGGGGATCCCCGTGCCCAGCCGGTCGAAGGCGAAGCCCGCCCACAACGGCACCACTACCCGGGCCACGCCGCCGAAGGTCTGCTGCAGGCCCATGTACAGGCCGCGCTCGTGGGCATTGATCACGCGCGACAGGAGTGACGTCACGCACGGGAAAGTGAAGGCCGTGCCCAGCGGAATCAGCGCCACCGCAATGGCCAGCATGGCGAAGTTGCGCGAGAGCGGCAGGCCGGCGATGCCTAACGCCAGCAGCGCGGTGCCGTATCTCGACAGGCGCGCTTCCCCATACCGGTCCACCGCACGCCCCAGCAGCAGGACGCGCGTGAACACCGAGATGGCGCCCACGTACATGAAGAAGTACCCGATGTTGGACTCGTCCACCTGGAAGCGCTCGGCGAGGAACAGGGGCAGCATGGCGGTGACGCCCTGGAACGAGCCCATCGCGATGGAGTAGATCCAGATGAGCCGCGACGCCGGCTCGCCCGAGTGCGACAGAACGCGCATGATGGCCTCGCCCGACGTCTTCCGCTTGAGCGGAACGGCGCCCGCCTCGGCCACTGGTCGCGATTCGCGCAGGTAGTGGTGCACGAACCACATGTTGATCACGCACAGCAATGCCGCCACGATGCCGGGAGCGGCGCGACCCATCGAGAAGGTCGCGGCACCGGGCATGAGGTCCAGCTTCCCGAACGAGATGGCGAACGCCCCCAGCACCGGACCGAGCGCCACACCGAGGTTGGTGGCGGCCGAGAGCCAGCCCAGCGAACGCGCGCGATCCTCCGGACCCACCGAGTCGGCCACGTACGCCTGGATGACACCCACGGTGCCGCCGCCCGCGCCCTGCAGCACGCGCGACAGGAAGAGCACCCACAGCGACGTGGCGAAGCCGAACACGAGGTACGCCAGCGCCGAGGCGCCGAGGGCAATGAGCAGCGCGGGGCGCCGGCCATGGCGGTCGGAAAAACGTCCCCAGGCCGGTGCACTCAGCAACTGCGCCACCGTGAACGACGTGACCAGAATGGCCTGGATCATGCCGATCCCGAAGTGCACGGGACCAAGATCAAAGCCATTCGTCGCCAGTTCGTGCGCGTAGAACGGGATGATCGGAATGATCATCAACAGCCCGATCATGTCCACGAATGCCGTTGCCATGAGTGCGAACAGCTTCCGCGGAATCTTCCGGACTTCCTGGGCCAGAATGAACAGCAGGCCCGCGGCGATGACTCCGCCCACAACGCGCACGACCGGCGACTGCAGCGCCGACGATATCTCGAACTGCGCCATGGATTAGTCGCTCACCTTGCCGAGGGCAGCGGGCTGCACCGCGCGGCCGACGACGCCGGCGAGCGCTACGATCGTGAGGACGTATGGGATCATTTCCACAAATTGCGACGGGATGAGCTGCAATCCCTGCAACTGGATCTGCAGGGTCTCCGCGCCCGCGAACAACAGACAGGCTACGGCCACGCGTTTCGGTTCCCAGTTGCCGAAGATGACCGCGGCGAGGGCGATGAAGCCGCGGCCGGCGGTCATGCTGTCGGTGAACTGGTGCTGCTCCAGCGCAAGGTAGGTCCCGCCCAGTGCGGCGAGCGCCCCCCCGCCCAGTACGGCGATCCAACGTACACGGTTGACCACGATGCCGAGTGACGCCGCCGCCTCCGGCTTTTCTCCCACGGCGCGCAGCCGCAACCCGAACGGCGTGCGATACAGCAGCCAGGCCACGAAGCCAAGCGCCAGGATGCCCAGCAGCACGAGTGGATTGGCCAGCGATTCCACCAGCGGCAGTACGCCGGAGTCACTGCGGACCTGCCCCGCTTGCGAGAACCAGTCAAAGCCCGCCACCCGTGGCGAATTGGACGAGGAATCGAACGCGAGGCGCAGGAAGAAGCGGGTGAGGCCCACCGCCAGCAAGTTGATCGCGATGCCGACCACCACCTGGTCGCCGCGATAGCGAATGCAGGCGACGGCGTGGATGGATGCGGCCAGCACTCCGCCGGCGACGCCGCTGAGGAGTGCGATCCAGGGTGAGCCCGTGTAGTAGCTGGCGATGGTGGCCGTGAAGGCGCCGGTGAGCATCCATCCCTCGAGCGTGAGGGCGATGATGCCGGCGCGTTCGCACATCACGCCGCCGGCCGCCGCAAAGAGATAGGGGATGGCGATACGCAGCGTCTGCACCAGGAAGGCGAGGAGAATCATGCGGTGCCTCCCCGGCGCACGCCCTTCAGCAGTCGCTGCACCTCGGGTACCGTGGTGGCCACGGCGATGATGAGCACGGCGGTGAGCACGTCCACCATCTGCTTCGGCACGATCGCGTTCACGGCCAGCGCGCCCTGGGAGAGTGTGGCGAACAGGAGTGCCGCGATCACGACGCCGATGGGATGATTGCGGCCGACGAGGGCCACCGCGATGCCGATGAATCCCGCCCCGGCGGCAAAGCCTTCCTCGTAGTACTTCTTGTATCCCATCACGTAGTTGGTGCCACCCAGCCCGGCCAGCGCCCCCGAAAGCAGCATGGCACGGAGCCAGACGCCGCCGACCTTCACGCCGCCGTACTCGGCGGCATCGGGTTGCAGGCCCACCGCACGCAACTCGTAACCGGCGCGCGTGCGAAAGAGGTACCAGCCCACAAACACGGCCGACGCCAGCGCCAGCAGGAGCACGAAGTTCGCCGCCGAACCGCGCAGGCCATCGAACAAGGAGGAGAGACGCGCCACAGCGCCGGCGTTGATCTCCGGCGTGTGCAGCGACTCCGCGACGTTCAGGTGCGTCGCGATCATCCAGTTGAGGAAGGCAAGCGTGATGAAGTTCAGCATGATGGTCACGATCACCTCGCTCGCACCAAACCGCGCCTTGAGCACGCCCGGCACGCTGGCCACTGCGGTGCCACCGAGCGCGGCGGCCGCGAAGCAGAGGGGAATCGCGAGCAGTGCCGGCATGCCGGCCGGCAGCGCCAGGCCCATCGCGGCGGCGCAGAAGCCGCCCATGGCGAGCTGCCCCTCCGCCCCGATGTTGAACAGGCCGGCCCGGATGCCTAACGCGACCGCCAGCCCGGTGAAGATGAGCGTGGTCGCCTTGTAGATCACCTGTCCCAGGCCGTACGCGTTGCCCCACGTGCCTTCGAGCAGGAGGGCGAACACCTGTGCCGGTGACTGGCCGAACGCGAGAATGAGGATGTCGCCGACCACGGCGGCAATGAGCAGCGCGGCGACCGCAGGCAGCAAGGCGCCGATGACACCGGAGGCGCGGCCGCCGAAGGGGGTGGCTTCCCGGCGCGAGGGCGCAGCGGTGGCAGGCGGCGTGGAACCGGATGCGCTGTCGCTCATGCCTTCCTGTCCGGCGTGGGCATCTCACCTGTGTTGCCGGTGCGCGTGGCGCCGGTCATGAAACAACCCACCGATTCCTTGGTGGCTTCGCCGCGTGCGAGGCTGGCCACGATCTTTCCTTCGTACATCACGGCCACCCGGTCGGCCAAGGCGAGCACCTCCACAAGGTCGGCCGACACCAGCAGGACAGCCTTGCCCGCATCGCGGGCGGCGCGCAATTGCGCGTGAATAAACTCGATCGCACCGACGTCCACGCCACGCGTGGGCTGCGACGCGAGCAACACGGAGAACTCGCGGCCGCGCATCTCGCGGGCGAGCACGACCTTCTGCTGGTTGCCGCCAGAGAGCGCGTGCGCGGGAAGGGTGCGATCGGCGGGCCGCACATCGAACTCCGCGATGCGTTCGTCCGCGTTGCGTTGCACGCGCTCTCCGGACAGCACACCCCGCTCGCTGAAGCGGTGCTGCAAGCCGAGGATGAGATTGTCGCTCACGGAGTAGTCGAGCACGAGCCCGCGGCGCAGGCGGTCTTCCGGGATGTGCGAAAGGCCGGCGTCGGCGCGTTCACGCACGGAGAGCATCGTCACCTCGCGGCTCCCCATGCGGATGCTGCCATGCGACGGCCGCCGCAGTCCGGCGATAGCCTCCACCAGCTCGGTCTGCCCGTTGCCTTCCACCCCGGCGATCCCCAGCACCTCGCCGGGACGCACGTCGAACGAGATGCCGTCCACCTCGCGCGGATTCCTGGACGATCCCACGACGAGATCGGTGACCGAGAGCGCGGGCACCGGAGCCCCCGGCCGCTCGGCACCCGAATCGGGGGCGCCCTCCGCCCGCACCGCGCCGTCCCTCGCCATCGCCGCCTCCTCCACCAGCTCCCCCGCCAGCCGCACGTCGCGCCCCACCATCAGGTGGGCGATGTCGTTAGGCGATGCGGTGGCGGTGACGAGGCGACCCACGGTCTCGCCCGCCCGCATCACGGTGATGTTGCGCGAGATCTCGATGACCTCGTCCAGCTTGTGCGTGATGAGCACCACCGTGCCCCCCTCGTCGGTCAGCCGGCGCAGCACGCGCCAGAGCTCCTGCACCTCGGGCGGGGAGAGCACCGCGGTGGGCTCG
>JBDSVW010000170.1:0-4781 GCA_039927015.1 Gemmatimonadaceae bacterium
GATATCGTTCTGTACCGTCATGAGGGCGGATGAGTCCGGTGAAGACCGGACCAAGGCCGCGGGACGACGACTCGACGTCGCGCCCAAAGCCACGGTGGGATGTCCTGATGACGACGATACAAGTCACAGAGAGAGCGCACAATCTCCCGTAAGGGGAATATCAACCCGCGACACCATGCGCGGATGAATGGCAGCTGACGAGAAGAACCCGCGCGCTCGCACGGGCAAACCCATATCGCATACGCCGCTCGTGCAGGATTGGATTGCCGCGACCGTGAAATCGATCGCTTGAGGTGTCGGCGAGGACCGGCAAGCCGGACCGTGTGCTTCGCCAAACGTGTAGCGCGCATTGCGCGATGACACAAACAACCCTGCCGGGTACCAGATTCTGGCTGCGCCAAGCCAGGCCAACGGACGCGCTGCCATCGTCAGGCACAAACCATCACTTCAGCGACGTGATTACCGTGCACCTGCTCGCCGCCCCCGACTGGCACAAGATGTTCGTCCCCACGGTGAGCTTGCTCGAGCTCATCGTCCGCGGCTCGGTGATGTACCTGCTCATCTTCGCCTTCATGCGCATCCTGCGGCGCGAGACGGGCGCGCTGAGCACGGCGGACCTGCTGGTGGTGGTGCTGGTGGCGGACGCGGCACAGAACGCCATGGCGAGCGAGTACCACTCGATCACCGAAGGAGCGGTGCTGGTGGCCACGATCTTTGCGTGGAACCAGGCGCTGGACTGGCTGAGTTTTCGCTTTCCGGCCATGCGAAAGCTGCTCAGCTCCCCGCCATTGCTGTTGGTGAAGGACGGGCGCATCAATGCGCGCAACCTGCGGTCGGAGATGCTCACGAAGGATGACCTGGCAGGCCTGCTGCGCGAGCACGGGGTGGCGAACCTCGCCGAGGTGCGCCGCTGCTATCTGGAGAGCGACGGACACGTGAGCGTGGTCAAGCGTGCAGCTGGCGACGACACGGACGCACCACGGGAAGCCCCGGTGGGCTAGGAGCGGGGAATGGCCTCCATGAGCAATGCCTGCGCGCGCTTCACGTCTTGAAATCCCCAGCGCGACCCGGGAAAGTGTCCCATGCGCACGATGACGAGGTCGTGCGACGGCACGACGAACACGTCCTGCTCTCCGGCGCCGCGAAACGCGTAGGCACTCCGCGGCAGCGCCCATGCGCTGTCGCCATTCACCCAGACCATGCCGCCGTACACGGGCTCCTTCCACGCGGGGGCCGGGGTGGACACGAACTTCACGAAGCCCTCGGGGAGCAGCCGCTCGCCTAACCAGACGCCGTCGTTGAGGTAGAGCATTCCCAGCCGGGCCCAGTCGCGGGCGGTGCCGTAGTCGTAGCCGCTGATGAGCCAGTTGCCATACGCGTCGGTCTCGAGCACATGGCTGCGCATGCCGAGCTTGTCGAAAAGCGCGCGTTGGGGATAGGTGAGGTACGACCCGCCGCGCTTCTTCACGGTCTCCTGCACGATGTAGCTCAGCGTGAGAGGATCGGTGTTGCGGTAGCGGCCGAAGGTGTTGGGCGGGAACTGGAGTGGACGCGTGGTGACAAACTCCGACGTGTTGATGGCGCCGGTGTAGCCAAGGTCGTGATCGTGGTAGCCGGGAATGTCCTCGGGTGAACCGCGACTGAAACGGAGGCCGCTGCTCATGCGCATGAGGTCCATGATGCGGATCGCGGCGCGTGGGTCGCCAGGCGTCTTGTGCCATTCGGGCACGGGAGCGGGATCTTCCAGCTTGAATGCACCGTCGTGTATCAAGCGCCCGATGAGGGTGCCGGCGATGCTCTTGCCCATGGACCAGCTCTCGAGCGGCATGTAGGCGTTGGCGCCATTGCCATACCGCTCGGCGATGATGCGATTCTTGTAGACGACGACGAACGCTGCGGTAAGTCCTTCGGGACTCGCGAACGCCGCATCGACAGCCTGGCGCAGCTTCGCGGTGTCCACTTCGGCGGGAATGGGAAGCGCCGGCGAACGATCGCCCATCGGCCAGTCCATCTCGCTGGCGGGAGGCAAGGCGGAGGTCACCTTAACCGGCGCGAAGAAGATGGAGTCCTGGCCCGGCTGCTGGATGATGCAGCCCTGGCTGCCGTAGAACTTTGCCTCGCGGGTGACGCGGTTTGCGACAGTGAGGCGCACGAGCTTGCGCACGCTGTCCACGCGCACGTCGGTGATGGAGTCGAGCTTGGCGCCCAGGAAGTAGCCGTTGAGATGCGCCATCGTCTCCGGCAGCTGGCGGCCGGAGACGAAGAGGGCCGAGCAAATGATTTTCGCGGTGCCGGCGGCACGCCAACTGTCGGGGTCGTTAGGTGGGAAGCCGGGCTGCGCCAACGTTGCGCTGCCGAACCCGAGTAGGAGCAGCGCAACCAACGGCAGCGTAAGACGCGATCTTCGCGACCTGCTTTCACGACCGGTCATTCGACCCTCGAACTGGATGATTTCCATGAGTTTCCCCCAGTGCCTGCGGGCACACGGTACGACAATCGTGGCAGAAAAACCCTAAGGTCGAGTCCGACATCTGACCAAGACCCATTAACTATCAGGGAGCATTCCGCGCGGCGCCCCAAGGTGCCGTGCCTGTCAAAGCTACTCATCGTGAACGGCGGCGCGCCCGGAGGGAAGTGCAGGGGCAGCGAACGCCGGCAAGGGAGAACTCATATATGAACAAGCACTACCTGCTGGTGAGCGACTTCGACCAGACGCTGAGCTTCAACGATTCGGGTGATGCGCTGAGCGAGATGCTGGGCATTTCGGGATTCAAGGAGAAGGTGGAGGGACTCTCACGCCTGAACCTCGTGCAGTCGGGCGCCGAACTCACGTACCTGTTGCGGCACGATCCCGAATACCGACGCGTGCGGCGCGAGGACATCGTGCAGGCGGGCCGCCACATTCCGCTCAAGCGCAATATCGCCATCGTGTTCGAGGCGCTGGATGGCATCGTGCCGCGCGACCACATCATCGGGACGAAGCTCGGCTTCGAAAGGACTACCGGCGAGGTGGAATCGGCGCTGGGCGTGGCGGCGGGCTACGGCAAGGTGGCGGCCGTGGAGGCATTGCGCACCAGGCTCGGCGTGCCGAGGGAGCGCGTGGTGTACGTGGGTGACGGAAGTTCGATCCGCGCGTTCTTCGAGTCGAAGGGGCTGCTGATCCAGGAGTGGGACCGCATGCGCACCGACTGGCTCACCATTGGCGGGGGCGCCAGTACGGCCGCACTGGCGGGACCGCACATCGTGCCGGCGGCGTAGGCGATGATCCGCTATCTCGGATACGTCGCGGGCTTCCTGACCGTGAGTTCCTTCCTGCCACAGGTGATTCGCGTCTTTCGCACGCGGCAGACGCGCGACCTTTCGCTGACGATGTTCGCGCTGCTCATCACGTCGGGCACGCTGTGGATGATTTACGGATTTCTGCAGCGCGACTGGCCGATCGTGCTCACCAACATCGGCATGGTGACGCTGAACGGCGCACTGGCCTTCCTCAAGATCCGCTACACGGAGCGCACGCCGAAGGGGATGGCGGACGCCTCGACGCCCTAGCCGCGGACCCGCCTCGGGAACGAAGTTGCGCGTGCGCCGCTGGGCGCTCGCTTCGTTCTCCGGAGGAGGGGTATGCCGCAGGTCGCGATAGTTGGGGGCGGGATCATCGGCAGTTCGTGGGCGCTGGTGTTCGCGCGCGCGGGGTGGGAGGTGCGCGTGTACGCGAGGCATGCCGAGGTGCGCGCCTCCCTGAAAGCACGCATCACCCGCGCCGCGACCTCCGCCTCGGCCATCGCACCATTGCAGACAGTGGACGCGATCGTGGCGCGCGTGTCCATATCCGATACGCTCGCGGACGCGGTGCAGGGTGTGGAATGGGTGCAGGAGTCGGTGGAAGAAGACGTGGCGGTGAAGGCCAGCGTGTTCGCCGAGCTCGACCGCCTAACGCCGAGCCATGCAATCCTCGCCAGCTCCACGTCCAGTATTGGCGTGTCGCACTTCACGAGCGAACTGGAGGGCAGGGGGCGGTGCATCGTGGCGCACCCGGCCACGCCGCCGCACCTCATTCCCGTGGTCGAAATGGTCCCGGCTGTGTGGACGGCTGTGGAGAACGTGGCGCGCGCCTTCACCATCATGCGTGCCGTGGGCCAGGTGCCAGTCCTCGTCAGGCGGGAGCAGCCGGGGTTCGTGATGAACCGCCTGCAGGGGGCACTGCTCACGGAGATGTTCAAGGTGATTCGCGATGGACTCATGACGCCTGCCGACGTGGACGCGCTGATAAGGGACGGCTTCGGACTGCGGTGGGCGTTTCTGGGACCGCTGGAGGGGGTGGATCTGAACGCACCGGGCGGCATCGCAGACTATTTGGGCCGGTACGGCTTCATGTTCGACCAGATGGCGCGCGAGAACGGAGCAAGCGAGCCCGTGGTGACGGAATCGATCGTCACCACGCTCGACGCCGCCATGCGTGAGCGGTTGCCGCTGGAGCGGCAGGCAGAGCGTGTGGCGTGGCGTGACGAACGCATGGCGTCGCTGCGCCGCCTGCGAAAGGAGTCGGGAGCTGAAGGGTAGGGAGCGAGCGGGACGCGCATACGCAGGTCGCATGTCGCGGGGCGCCGGGCGAGAACTCCTAGACTCACGGGCGCGCAGGGGGCATAGTGAGAGAATCAACCCAGAGGAGATCCGCATGTTTTCAGCACCTCGTCATTTCGTGCCCGTGATTTTGTCCACCCTGATGGCGACAGCAGGCTGCAGCTCAGTGCAGACCCCGCGCCCCAGCTTCTTCATTACGA